>NZ_JBEXYL010000014.1:0-136546 GCF_040630895.1 Streptomyces sp. NPDC005728 | reverse complement strand
GTGGGGCGGGTGGGACTCGAACCCACGGCCGACGGATTATGAGTCCTTTGGGGATCTTGGCGGCCCTTGTCGTTCAACGTCTATCCGTGACGTTTTTGCTGGTCAGAAGCCGTGCACCAGGTCGTCGCCCATCCCTCTTTGTCGGTCTGTTCCTGTCCCTGTGTCCCGACTACGTCCCGACACCGTCCCGTTTGGACGGGGTACGCAGGACTTTCGGGCGATCGCGCCGGCTCAGGATCGGGTCTCGAAGCCGTCCGCAGCGGATTCCCTTTCCAACCGGCGGCGACGAGAAGGTAACGGCGTTCTGTGGCAGCTACGCAACTGAAGAGAGGTACCGAAAATGGCGGCCCGCGGCTGGTCATGCGGTTCGTCCTCCCGCCTTCGGGCCCTCATCCTTTTCTGCCGGGTACGAGGGGACGGAACGTGGCGAGGGCAGCTTTCCAGTCGGGTGTGACGGGGTCTTCCGGAGGGAGGCCGCGGCCAAGGACCTCCGCAGCGTTCAGCACGGCGGAGGCGAGCTCTGGAGCCGTCGTCCGAGCGACGACGCCGTTCTTGCCGGCGACCGACAGACCGTTCTTGGTTCGTCGAACGACAAGGCCGAACGAGGTGTCGGCACCGGTGAAGGTGAGCACACGCGTGTGGCCCCGGAGAAAGTCGCCCAGGCTGTCCAGCAGCTGGACGACCGAAAGGTAGATCATCATGCCCTGATCGGGGACGTGTCCGGCCGAGTCGGCCGTGCCGAGGTCCCCGGTGCAGGTCATGTCGCCCAGATCGAATCCGTGGGCGTCACCCTGGCCAGGCCGTACGGTGAACTGCACAGTGATCACGGTGTGCAGCCCTTTCCCGAGGTCTGGATCCGGCGTGCCGGATCGTACGCGAAGGATCGCGCCCCCGGGAGCAGACCGTCACGCCACTGTGGCAGCTCGTCGAGACAGGCGCCCGCAATCCAGACGGAAGCCGTGCAGCTCGGGAGCCCAGCCAGCTTTGACGAACATCACGGCCGCCACCGGATCAGGGCAGGCATGGCAGCGTGGTCGGTGCCTTCCATTGTCACGATGACTTCCCGGCCCGTCGTCGTTCCCAGCCAGGTCACGAAGGCGCGAACGGGGGCGAAGGTCGCCTTGTCGACTACGTCGGAAGGATCGAAGGTGAACTCGATCTCTTCGACGTCGAAGAAGTAGCAGGTGAACCACACACCGTCGACGTCGATGGCCAGGCTCGCCGATTCCTCCGGATCCTGCTCGAGTCGGGACCATACGGCAGAGGCGTCCAAGGCACCGCTCTCCGTCGTGCCGGAGAGCGTCCAGGTAAGCACATGGTGCCCCGAGACCGCGCGCAGCCCGTCGAACATGCGCCACCAGTCGTCGATCGTGGTGTCGAGGACGCAGACGTCCCGCAGTGCTCCATCTGCGACGAAGTCCTCTGCCCGGTAGGCCGGTTCGGCCTCGTGCTGCCACGCCATCACAGGAATCCTTCGAAAGTGAGTTGGCCCCCACGCCAACTCCATCGGGCGCCCCAGCCTCCGGGAACCCTGAAGTCCCGGGTGATGCCGCCGTATTGGGCCGACGCCGAGGTGTTGACTTTCTCGACCACGTTCGGGTCGGTGAGTATGTCCTGGATCATCTCATTGGCGATCTCGGTCCGCTCACTATTGGTGACCTTGCCGAAATTGTACATATCGACATGAGCTTGACCCCGCTTGGCCAGATTGCCAGGGCTTGGGTCACCGTGTTTCTGCAAAGCCCTGCCGGCCGGTGACAGCTGGCCCTTCTTGATGGTGGCGGCCGACTGGTACAAGTCGTCGGTGCCATAGTTGCAAGGGGAAAGACCGAGTGGATCGATCCAGGTCAGCGGAGTGCGTACATAGCCGTGGTGATGGTCCGCCGGCTCCAGCCCCAGCGGGTCCGCGCTGATGTACCGGGCTGTCCGGGGGTCGTAGTAGCGGTGCAGGTTGTAGTGCAGCCCTGTCTCGTCGTCGGCGTACTGCCCTGGGAAGCGCAACCGGAGACAGGAGCACGCCCGCCACCGACCCTGAAGCGGCTGGGGCTCACCTGGGCCGTCTGCTAGAGGAACGCCCCCGCATTCTCCTGGTCCTGGACGACGTGTGGGAGGAACGTCAGCTCGCGCCTTTCCTCGTCGGAGGCTCCCGCTGCGTGCGACTGATCACTACCCGCAGCAACGATCTGCTGCCAGCCGGCGCTCCCCGGATCCGCGTCGACCAGATGACTCCCGCGCAGGCCGAACAGCTACTCACCCGCGAGCTGCCCCTCCTGCCGCGCCCGCTGATAGATGACCTGCTGAGCGTGACCGGACGGTGGGCACTGCTGCTCAGGCTCGCCAACCGGCTGATCGCCCGGCACGTCGATGCCGGAACCAACGCGCCTGCCGCGGCAGAAGACCTCCTCAGGGAGCTGAAGGATCGAGGGCCGTCAGCAGCCGACGGTCCGGTGGGCACCTGGAATCTGGACGACCGCGATCTACGCAACACCGCTGTCGAGGCGTCCCTGCGTGCATCCACCAGCCTCCTGCCCGCCGGAGCCGCAAAGCGCTTCACGGAACTGGGGATCTTCGCTGAGGATGAGCCCATCCCTCTCTCCCTGGCCGCCGTGCTCTGGCAGGCCACCGGCAGCATGACCATCGCCCAGGCCCGACTGCTGTGCCAAGACCTAGCCCGCCTCTCGCTCATCACCTTTGACCCGGACGCAGGGCGCGTCGGCCTGCACGACGTCATTCGCGACTACCTACGCTCCCGTACCCGCGCCGGCACCCTGCGCCGACTGCACGCCGCTCTCGTCGACGGCATCGCCGCCACACTCCCCGAGGCCGCCCCCCTGGCTGTGGGAGCCCCGGACCCGCGTAGTGCCTGGTGGCAGGCGCCCGAGGGCTACCTCCGCGACCACCTGATCAGCCATCTCCTCGCCGCAGGCCAACGGGAGCGCACCGAAGCTGTGGCTGGCGACATCCGTTGGGCAGAGATGCGTTTGAACCAGCGTGGCCCCAACGCCCCTTGGAACGACCTCACCCGCATCAACACCCCACACAGCCTCGCCCTCGCCCGCTCCCTCGCTCAGCACGCCCACCTCCTCACTCTCACCGACCCCGCACTCGCCGCCACTCACCAGCTCCACGCACGCCTGCAGGAACACCCCCACTGGCGCCCTCAGATCCGTGCTCGCCGCACCGACCCCACGCTGCTCCCCTGTCTGGTGCCTCGTTGGCCACTGCCTGACGCCACCGGTGCCCAACGCACCCTTTCCGCGGAGGAGGTACTGGGCATGACGTGGTTGGCGGACCGACGCCTCGCCATCCTCAGCCACGACGGGACAGTACGCGTTTGGGACCCTGCCGCCGATACCACCACTGCAGAGCCCGGCCACACTGCCGAAGTACAGGCGTTCGACTGGTCGGCGAATGGACACCTTGCCATCGTCGGCGGATACGGGAGCCGACGATCCACACACCTGGATGCGCGTGGGGGGGGAGACCCTTGGGATCTACCACGCTCGTGGTCGGGTCGGTCCCGATGCGCATGGTTCCCATCAGGTGGCCTGCGCCGTTGTAGGACAGGGTGGGCTGCTGGGGGTCGACGTCGGTGGCGCCTGCGTGGTCCTCCAGGTGCCGCCACATGCGTCGTGCCACGCTGTGGCCGTAGGCGAGGGCGCGTTTGGGCGGAACTCGGTGTCGCAGAGGAACTCGTACTGCATGCCGTCCGGGTTCGTCCGGGTGGCGGGTACGTCGAAGTAGGTCGCCGTATGGTGTGTGGGGTGTTGCCCGCCGCTTCCGCAGGAGGCAGCGGGTTGCCCTCGGCGTTCCACGTTCAGGACTCTCGCGGGCTGTCCAGCCTCTCGCGCCACGCTGGCTTTCCCTCGGTGATCCAGCTCCGAAGGATCGAATGCAGGCTCATATACGCGGCTCCTCAGCACGCAGCTGACCTCCACGAACCGGGGTGTGAAGACGTGTGCGAACGCGACCCACTCCGCGAGCCCAACCGGCTGGGAGAGCAGGTCCAGGTAGTCGGGGCCGTCTGCTCGCCGTGTCATCGTCGCCTCACCGGACGGTCACTCCTCAGCTCGCGTCTCCCAGACGGCTTGCAGGTCCCCACATCGGACGGTGATCGACGCATCGGTGAGCGCGATTTCGTGCACGCAACCGCCGTCCTCGTCCGGGAGGATCTCGTCGAGGAGCACGGTGTCGACCAGCATCCAGTCGATGGAATGCTCATAGTCGATCGAGAAGTGCGTCACGCCTGAATAGCTGATGCGCAGGCTGGAGTCGTGTTTCCACTTGTTGGGCGCGAACTCCAGGACCAGTCCTCCGCTCTTGTCGGTGGCGAGGCGGACCCCGGCCAGCTCCAGGTCCTTCACACAGCGGGTGGCGCCCCCGATGTCGTAGTGCCCGGGGTCGGAGGCGAAGGACCAGGCACCCGGGGGCAGGCCGTCGCGCAGGCGCGGCAGCTCGGCCAGGTAGGCGCCCGCATCCAGACGGAACCCGTGCAGCTCGGAATCCCAGTCCGCCTTGATGAATTTCATGGACAGCCTTCCTGTGAAAGGGGAGGGCGACGCCATTTGTCGCCGGAGATGTCTTCGGTTCCCTTGGGGCCGATACGCCCGAGCCTGCGCATCGTGTCGATGGCCCGGCCCTTGATGGCATTCTCCACGGCCGGCGGAACGTCGACCTCCTCGGCCTTGAGACTGTGTTTGTTGAACCAGCCGTCGCTGCGGAACGTCCCGACCTCACGGTTGGCTTTGTCGTAGACGTGGATCTCGAAGTCTGAGCCCTTCGAGCCCTCTCCCCAGATGTCCACCCGCCCGGTGTACCCCTGACCGAACTCGAGGGGGTTCCCCCGCGGCCCCTTCGGGCCCTTCCCGGCGAGGCCAAGGTGGTCGCTCCAGCTCAGCGGGTTCGGCACGTAGGCGTGGTGATCGGGTGCTGGGAGCAGCCCCAGCGGATCCGCGCTGATGTACCGCGCCGTCTCGGGGTCGTAGTACCGGTGGAGGTTGTAGTGCAGGCCCGTCTCGGGATCGGCGTACTGGCCCGGGAATCGCAGCGGGCAGTCGATCGGCGGTGTGTCTTCCTCCGGGTCTGGGAAACGGGTGCCCCACAGGCTGGTACGGCGCTGCCAGACCAGGTCTCCAGTTGCGGAGACCAGCTCCGTGGGGGTGCCGACGGAGTCGGTGACGACGGCATGGAACCGAGCGCCGTGCTCGGGATCCGATTCCTCCGCCAGCTGCGCCAGGAACGACGCGTTGGCGGCTGTCGCGGTCGGCTTGTGGGTCGTCTGGGCAACCGGGCGGGGGCTGTTCGGCGCGTGGTCCCAGGTGGTGACCCAGCCGTCCTGCGCGGTCTGCTCGGCCAGACAGAGGTCGTCCCAGACGAAGTCCGTACGGTCGGCCATGGAGCCGTCGTCGGCCACGCGGTGCTTGGAGACGCGTCGGCCGAGCGGGTCGTACGCGTAGCGCCATCGGCTGCTGTCCGGGGCGGTCACCTCCGTGAGGCGGTCCTCGGCGTTCCATGTGTAGGTCCAGGTATGGGTCTGGCCGTTCAGCAGCTTGCGGGTCCTGCGGACGAGGCGGCCTTCGGCGTCATGCTCGTAGGAAGTGCGCCCGGCCGAGCGCACGAGCGTGCCGTCGAACCGGCGCTCACCGGTTGCCTCTTGGGTGGGTGTCGTGGCGTGTATCAGGTTGCCCGCCGGGTCGTACGCATAGGTCTCGCTCCAGCCGTGGGCACGCATTCCGGTGGCGCGTCCCATGCCGTCCAGGTCGAAGCGGCGGGTGCCTGAAGTCAGCTCCCGGATCTCGGTGAGGTAGCCGTCCGCCCGGTGGGCGTACGTCCGGTGCTGGAGGAGGCGATCCGGGGCGGCGGCGGTCAGGGTTTGCGCGGTCAGTAGCCCCGTCGCGTTCCATGTCTGGGTCAGGGTGGCCACGGTACCGACGGTGCGCTGTGTCTCACGGCCCGCGGCGTCATGGGCGAAGTCCAGCGAGCCTGCGGACGACCGTAGGGTGAGTGGCTGTCCCGCAGGGTCGTAGGTCCACTCCGAGACCAGACCGGAAGGTGTCGTCCTTCGGACACGGCGCCCGACACCGTCGTGGACATGGGTGGTCGTCCGGCCGTTCACGGTCTCCGAAAGCACCCGGCCGAGCAGGTCACGCTCCAGCACTACCTCGGCGTCCGCGTTGGCCGCACGGCACAGCCCGCCGTCGGGGCCGTAGGCGAACGTCGTGACATCACCCGCGTCCGAGTGCTGCTCCACGACCCGTCCGAGCGGGTCCCTCGCGAAGCGCAGAGTCTCCCCGGCGCCGTTGGTGCGGGCGGACAGCCGCCCATCGGCGCGGTGCGTGTACGTGAGGATACGGCCGTTGAAGTCCGTCTCCGCGGTCAGCCGGCCCGCTTCGTCGTAGGTGTACGACCAGGTCAGGCCCTGCGGGTTGGTGACGGCCGTCAGACGCAGCTCGGTGTCGTAGACGAACTCGTACCGCGCTCCGTCCGGGTCCGTGCGGGTGGCCGGCACACCGAAATAGCCCACCGTGTGGTGGGTAGTGTTCCCGGCGGGGTCTGTGTGAGTGAGCAGGTTGCCCTGGGCGTCCCAGGTCCACGACTCGCGCGTGCCCTCGGGCTGCTCGCGCCAGGAGGGCTTGCCCTCCGTCGTCCAGCCCAGGCGGGTGGTGTGGCCCAGCGGATCGGTCACCTCGACCACCCGGCCGAAGGCGTCGCGGCGGACCGTCGTCGTGTGGCCGAGTTCGTCCGTCAGGGCTATGGGCAGGCCCGCCGGGTCGTGCGCCACCACGCGGGTGTGGCCGAGCCCGTTCGTGATGGCTGTCGGACGGCCGGCCTCGTCGTGCGCGTACTGTGTCTCGGCGCCGATCGGGTCGACGGTCGTCAGCAGGTTGCCCCGCTCGTCGTACGTGTGCCGCCAGATGGCGCCGCCCGGCTCGACCACCTCCGTCGGCAGGCCGTGCTCGTTGTAGGCGGCCCGGGCCACCGAGCCATCGGGCAGGGTGAGTTCGGTGACGTTGCCCGCGTCGTCATAGGTGTACCGGGTCGTGTGGCCCAGGGCGTCGGTGACCGTCAGTGGCTTGTCACCGTACTCGTCCCACTCCGTACGGGTGATATGCCCCAGCGCATCCGTCTCCTCCACCACCAAGCCCTCGGCGTTGTACCGGTGGGCCGAGACATGGCCCCGCGAGTCGGTGTACGTCGTCGTGCGGGCCGTGTCGTCGTACGTCAGCGTGCCCGAGAGGAATCCGTCAACACCCTCCGTGCGCACCACCCGGCCGCGCTCGTCGTAGACGTAACCGAACCACGTGCCGTTACGGTCGGTCCAGCGGGTGACGCGGCCATCGGCGTCGTATGTGAAGCGCAGGGGCTCGCCGCTGGAGTTGATGACCTCCGTCAGGTTGCCAGACGAGTCGTAGCTGTAGCGCATGACGACCGTGCCCTGGTCGGGTGCGGTGCCGGGGCGGTAGCGGGAGGGTGGCTCGTCCAGCAGGCGCAGGGCCGTGATGCGCGGGCCCTGGGTGTCGACGGCGACGTAGTAGCCGCCCGAGTGGCGGATGCCCACCGGGATGCCTTCGTCGTCGCGTTCGACGTCGATGCGCATGCCGTTGCGGTCGCTCCAGGACTCCAGCGGCAAGTGGAAGACGCCGAAGGTCGAGGACGGGATCGGGGCGGCGAAGGTGCGGGTCACGCCCGTTGCCGGGTCCGTGACCGTCATCGCGCTGTCCGGCTTGCCGTCCCACTGCAGGGGCCAGCGGGCGCCCTTCACCGGCATGGTCGGCACGCCCGGTTCGGGCACCGGGTACACCAGGCGCATGCCGTCCGCCGCCGCGAAGACGACGCCCTCCCCGTCGATCTGGAGGCACTCGTCCAGGGTGGATATCCAGGTCGGGCCGAAACAGACCCCACCCCGGTACGAGGACAGGTGGGTGCGCGTGAACTCCAGCGGCAGACTGCCCGGCAGCGTCAGGTCCGTCTGCGTCATGAGCATCGCGCCGGTCGCCACGTCGATCGGCTCGCCCACACACGGGGTGCGCTCGCCGTTGCGGGCTGCAGGGCCCAGCTCGACCAGGTCGGGGCGGAGCGACGGCGGGCGCAGCAGCAGCGGGGTGGTGTCGCTGAGCCCACCTTCCATGCTCGCCTTCAGCAAGCCGCCGCCCGCTCCGAGCGCGCCGCCGAAGATCATGCCGTCCTTGGCGGCCTGGTTGACCTCGTCCAGGCTGAAGCCGTGCTGCAGGCCGGTCGCCATCTTCAGCGGCTGGGCCACGGCAAGGTCGACGGCGACGGACTCGACGCCACCGAAGGCGGCGGCGACGAGGGTGCCCGCGGCGATCTCGGCCACGGTCGTGGTGACGGCGACGCCCATCGTGGCGCCGAACTCGATGACCGCGTCAGCCGCCGCGACGGCGGCCCCGGAGGCGAGGCCCGCGGTGAAGAAGGCGAGCGTCACGCCGCCCGCGATCACGGCGGCGTCGATGCCGATCTGCGTCCAGAGCTTGTTGATGGCGTCGTCGATGGCGTCGGCGAACTTGTCGAGCGCCTTGGCCATTTCGCGCGCCGAGTCCGCCAGGTCCTTCAGCCAGCCGCCGTCCTGGTCCTTGGCATAGCGGCCCCAGAACTTGCTGAACGCCTCGATCGATTCACCTGTGTTGTGGTGGATGATCGACGATGCGCTGCGGTGCACTGGAGAGCGGACGTCGTCGACAGCCCCTGCGAAGGTACGCCAGGCCTTCGCCGCGTCCCGCAGCTTGCCGGAGTCGGCCTCCGGCCACCACATGCCCAGCTTGAGAAGGATGTGCCGGGCTTTGTCCTCAACGCTCACCGGCACCGTCGCTCTGCTTGTCAGTCTTCACTTTGGTGAACATGCCGGCGATCAGCTGGTCGTTGTCCACGTGCCCGTCCGATAGGTCCACCATGGCCTCGTGAATGCTCGTCAGGCCGAGCACCAGGACGCCCGCCGCGCTCTCGATCTTCTTCTGCTGCGGCTTGTAGGCATTGCCGAACTTGTCGCCCTGCTCGTCGTGGCCCCAGGGCTCGCCCAGACCATCCAGGGTCTGGATGAGGGTGGTCAGCGCCTTGCTCAGATCGATGGCCCCTTGGTGGAAGGCAGGTGCCGCCGCCTTGATGTCCGCGGTCTTGATGTCCAGGACCTTGCCGGGGACCTTGCCGTCACCCATCGATGAACCCCCGTTCGCAGGTGCGGTCTCCGACTCTATGGCGGTGGGTTCAAGGAGAGATCTTGTCTGGGTAATGCAAAGGCAATGCTACTGGGTCCGTCGACGGCTTCCGACGTCATCCGGCACTGCTGCGACGCCCCCCGTGACCTGCTGTACCAAAGTGTCAACTATCTCTCCGGTGCCGTCCCTCCGGTCGCTGGAACTACTTGGCATCCACGCAGTTTATGAAGGCCTGGTGCCAACTGGTAATCCTGGTCACAATGCCGCATGCCGGGCGGTCGCGTAGTTGGGCGCAACGCGTGACCTGGGCCGGGCGCTTGAGTTTCCGCAGCTTGGCGCGCGGAGGTCGTCGGGTGCGGAGACGATCAGGGCTCTCAGCTGGTTGATCGCGGCGGTGGAGGCGAGAACCGCGCCGTGGCGGGTAGCGAGCAGGACACGGAGAGCCTCCCGTTCACCGCGGAGCCGGGGCTGGATCAGGCGCTCGGTGACCGAAGCCAGGACCCTCATCGACGTGGGCAATGGCAGCAGTTTCCCGTCCGCAGCCCACCTCGCTGCCTATGCCGGGCTCGCTACGGCGACCCGCAGTTCCGGTTCCCCGATCCGGGGCGAACACCCCCTCGACGAGGAAAAAAGCAGCTCAAGCGGGCTTTCTTCCTCTCGGCGTTCGCCGCCCTGTCGGACCCCACGTCCAGGACCTGCTACGACAAGAAGATTGCCCAGGGCAAGCACCACGCTCAAGACCCTCCTCTGCCTCGCGAGACGACGAGCCGACGTGCTCTTCACGATGCTCCGGAACGGGACCTTCTACGAGCCTCAGCCTGTCCGGGCCGTCGTCTGGCAGACCTAGACCATGGTCAGGAGGTGATGAGTGGGGCTGTAGTCGATCTTCCAGTCGGCATAGACCCCACAGAATCCGCCCCTGTTGCACCGCAGGCCTACGGTCACCCAGCGGACCGACCCGTCGTCGCCGAGCGAGGACGCGATCGCGGCCTCGACTCCTGACCCCCGCACGGGCAGCTCGACGCACCAGGCTCGTCGCCCTTCCGGGACTCCTCGTTCCAGGACTCCTCGCTATCCGCGATGAACGCACGGCTGCAGACAGAACACTCCCGTTCCCCCGGACGCGTTGACTGGCACGAAGAACACTCGGCCGCTACACCCCTCACAAGTGGCAGGAGCATGGGGGCACCCCCGCCCCAGTCCTGTCCCACCTACACTCACAGTTTCAGAGCAGCCACGGTCTGTGAGCTACCCCCTTGTATACGGGGGATTCCTCGGGCCATTTTCAGTACGGGCCGTTTTCCCCCGTCCCCGACGGCCGCAGCCCCCAGCGATCAAGCCGACTCGCTCTCCTGCCAAGCCACCCGTCGACCCCGCCCGTCAGGGCCGGAGGACGGTGCAAGTGCGTCCACAGACAGCTCTTCCCGTTCCCTGCGTCCCATCAGCGTCCCAACTTGTGCGTCCAGGCCCCGTACTGGTCGACGATTACCGCTTCCCTCGACCATGAACCCACGCATCCGCCCAGGTCAACGCATCGTGAAACTCCGCAGTCCCAACCGCCGTCGAAGTCAGGAGCAGCGGATTCAGTCCGTTGACCCAAAGCCCTGAACTCACGCCCCTGATGAGACGTTTCCGCAGGTCAAAGAGCTGCACAGTGGGGCGGGTGGGACTCGAACCCGCGGCCGACGGATTATGAGTCCGCCGGTGCGCCGCTCGTCTCGCCAGGGCTCGACTCGGCCACGAACGCCGCCGGACCGACGCTGCCGGCCTTGACCTCGACGGCGGTCACCACGCCTGGGTCGACCAGGTTGACCTCGAGACCTTTCGGCAGCGGGGCGGGGGTGTCGTTCTAGTGGACGACCTGAACCTGGACGCCGTCGGAGGGGCCGACCCACATCGGCTCGGAGGCCCCGCGGACCTTGGCGTCGGGACGCTCCAGCGGGTCGACGTCCATCTCCAGGTCACGCCATGCGCTCCACTCTCCGGCCTCCGCAGACTCAACGGTCTGTATGCATGCCCCGTACGACGGCTCACGCCCCATCACCCTCACAGACGGCCGGGAAGGCCCTAGAAGAACGTCACTTGGGGCACACCTGCGCACAGGCTGCCCACCTCCCCAGCGCACACAGGCCCGTGATCATCACGGGCCTGGAGGGAGAAGTGATCCAAGTCACTCCGGATCGGTTCGGTAAGATGATCTTGATCGCACAAGGCCACAATTGCTCCCAGAACGGGTGTAATTGGATATCGGCGTGCGGTGGGCCGCCGAGAGTGAAGGGACGCAGGTGGGACTGCTTCTTGCCGATCGCTACCACTTGGACGAGGTGCTGGGGCGCGGCGCCATGGGCGAGGTCTGGCGGGCCACGGACCGCACCCTCGGTCGTGCGGTGGCGGTGAAACTCCTGCGCACCGAGGAGGCGGCGGACGTCGAGCGCTTCCGTCTGGAGGCCCGGACGGCGGGCCGCCTCAACCACCCCCATGTGGTGGGCGTGTACGACTTCGGCTCCCACGACGGCCGGCTCTACCTGGTCATGGAGCTGATCGACGGCTGGACACTGGCGCAGGAGCGCTCCCTGCGCGGCACGCTGCCCACGCGCGAGGCGGCGCTCGTCGCGGCGCAGATGGCGGCGGGCCTGTCCACTGCGCACGGCCAGGGCGTGGTCCACCGGGACATCAAGCCGGCCAACGTGATGCTGACCACCGACCGCACCGCGAAGATCACGGACTTCGGCATCGCCCGCTTCGCCGACGACGCCGCCGGCACCCTCACCGCCACCGGGAAGATCGTCGGCACCGCCGACTACCTGGCACCCGAGCGGGCCCTTGGGCGCCCCGCCCAGCCGTCCTCGGACGTCTACTCGCTCGGCTGCGTGCTCTACGAACTGCTCACCGGCCGACCGCCGTTCCGCGGCGCGACCAGTCTGTCGGTGGTGCAGCAGCACGTCGACGCAGCCCCCGTGCCGCCCACCCTCCTGCGCACCGGAATACCCGGCCCGCTCGCTGACTACGTCCTCGGCCTACTGGCCAAGGACCCGGCACACCGCCCCACCGCGGAACAGGCGGCCACCTGGCTGGCGGGGAACCGGTACGAGGAGCAGCCGCCGGCCACGCCCCCCTCGCCCCCTCGCCGCACCACCGACAGACGGGCCGCACCATCCCGAACGCAGACACGCGCCGGCCGGGCCACGAAAGCGGCACTGGGCGGTGCGGGAGTCCTGCTGTTCGCGGCCGCGGCAGTGGTCGGCGCCACCCTGAACTCCCCCGACGACACCCCCTCCTCGCCCTCGGCCACGAGCCCCACGCCGTCCGGCTCCAGGTGACTACGGCGACACCGGCATGGACGCCGAAGCGGTTCGGCCGTCCGGTTCCAGGGACGGCACGGGAGGCGGCGCGCCGGTGCGGCGGACCTGCGTCACGCCGTGCCGAACCACGCCTCCGCGAGCGCAGGCAGCGTTGACTCTGCGGGCACACGCACTTCCCGCATGTACCAGGGGAGGTTGCTGTACACGTGCAGCAACGTGTACGCGAGCAGTTCCGACGGCTCGAAGGTGTGGCCGTACGCGCCGGCCAGACGAGCCAGCAATTCCGGATCACCACGGGTGACGAACAGGCCGACGCCCACGAAATCGTACGCGCGGTCACCGATCATGGCCGGTTCGAAGTCGAAGAGCCCGGTCAGGCGCCACCCGTCGGGATCGACCAGGAAGTGCTGCTGCATGACCTCGGTATGCAGCAGGGAAGGGTGCGGGGCGCGCGGCAGCGGGACCGAGCCGAGGAAGTCCGGGATCTGCTCCAGCCAGGCGTCCGGCAGTCCGCGGGCGCGCTGCTGTTCCACGGCACCGGCGCCCTGGCGGTCCATGAAGGCGCCCCAGTCCCCGGGGCCGAGGACGTCCCCGAGGGGATCGGGGTCGAGCGAGTGCAGCACCGCCAGGGTCTCGCCGACCTCGGTGACGAGCCGTTCACGCTCGCTCCGCGGCACGAGGTCCCAGGCACGGGCCAGGTTCTCGCCGGGGAGCCGGGACATCAGGACGTACTGCCAGCCGTTCTCGTACGGGCCGAAATCGCGCACCTGCGGTGTCGGTACCGGAAGCCGTCCCTGGACATGGGTGAGGACGCGGCCCTCGGCGACACCGTCCTGGGCGACGGCGCCGGGGAACAGTTTGAGAACGTGGTCGTCACCCACCGCGTAGACCGGCTGCGACCCGTCCTGGAAACGAGTCAGCGGTGCGCGGGCGAGACCAAGTCGTGCACAGAGGTCCTCCACTCCGGGGCGCATCACCGTCTCGTCGGGGACGACCGCGTCCCATTCCACGTCCGTTTCCACCGATGGCAGCATGATCGGAACCGTAGGTCACCGGGTGCAGGGAGACAACGGAGTTCCACGGCCCTGACGGATGGAACGTGAGGGATGTTCATTTTCCGCCCGGGGCTTCACCATGTGGCCACTGCGAAGCTGACGAGCCGCCAGGAGGCCCCGTGGAACGCCTGCATGCCCGTGCACGAGTCCTGATGTGCGCCATCGCTCTGCTGTTCGGCTCGGCGGCACCCGCCTCGGCGGCCGTTCGGGGGCAGGAGGCGGACAGCGGGGTCACACCGGTCATCCTCGTGCACGGCTACAACGCGGACCCCGGCGTCTGGGGATCCTTCCGAGCCGATCTGCTCGCCTCCGGATACGGCGAAGGGGACGTGTTCGCCTGGGGGTACGACACCAGTCAGTCCGTCAACGAGACCCTCGCCGGCCGGTTCGCCGCGTACGTCGAGCAGGTCCGGGCCCGGACCGGTGCCCGGAAGGTCGACATCGTGGCCCACTCCTTCGGCAGCCTCGTCACCCGTTGGTACGTCAAGTACGGAGGCGGCACCGCGACCGTGGACCACTGGGTGTCGCTGGGCGGACCTAACCACGGAACCGGTATCGCCTGGGCCTGCGCGCTGTGGTCCCAGGCGTGCCGGGACATGACGCCCGGGTCGTACGTGCAGACCCAGCTGGCCCAGGGCGACGAGACACCCGGCGACGTGCGCTACGGCACGTGGTGGTCGAACTGCGACGAGATCGTCGACCCGGACGACAGCGTGCTGCTGAACGGGGCCGAGAACCACCCGGCGGGCTGCCTGGCCCACAACGACCTGCTCACCGACGACAAGGTCTCCCAGCAGGTCCGGGCCTTCCTGGGCAGCCGGCACCGCTCCTCGTCCTGGTCCGTACTCGCGGGCCACGAGGTGCCGTACATCGGTTGGTTCCTCGACCGCGGGACGCCCGGGCGCGGGGTACGGGCGGATCTGCGCGCCGCGATCGCCCGGACCTACGCCCGGAGCGGGGTGCTGCGCAGCGCCTTGGGGCCGTACCGGGCGCTGCGGTCGAGCGCCCGGCAGATTCGGGCGGCCGCCGGCTCGGCCCGGGTGACGGTCCCTGCGACGGCGATCGGCGCCCACCTGGTGGGCCGCGCCCTCGATCGCCAACTCCGGCCTCTCGCCGACGACTTGGAAGCCCTCGTCCTGGAGGACTGCGGCCACATCATCCCCTGGACCGCTTCGAAGCCCTGCTGGACGTCCTCCGCCCCTTCCTCGCCGGTACGCAATGACGGCCCGAAGCGAGTTGATCTCTGTTCGGCGGCGGTACCTGCGGATGACGAGGTGACCGACGAACATGCGGTGCTGCGCTCCGGCAAGGGTGTCGGCCCGTATCTCGAGTTCCTCCGCACCGGCGTGAAGACCGTGCCGGACCGTGTCCATCTGGACCTGCTGCGGTACCCCCGTGACGATCAAGAGGCGGAGGTGACCCGGCTGCGGGCCCTCGGCGCCACCGACCTCGACCTCGGCCAGGGCGACGTCCCGTGGAAGTGCCTGGCCGACCCGGAGGGCCACGAGTTCTGCATCCTCGCCCGGTCCTGACGCGGAGCCTTGACGACACCCCGACACGTGAGCCCTGTCTGCTCATGCGCCATGGCCCCGGGTGGGTTGCGCTGCGGCATCTCGGCCGATTCGGGCGGCGAGAGCTTGCGCGCAGGGGGGCGAGATCAGCTCGTTCGCCAACCGCAACGCTCAACTCGCCGCCTGAAGTGATCAGTCGAAGTCCGGTGAGGCCCGGGCTCCTACGACGACCTGCTCCACCCGGGCGACACCTTCGCCGAACTGCCGGCGCTCTCGTGCGACCGCTGAGCGGTCAGGGTCGGTCAGCGGTGGCCGGCGGGCAGAGTACGGGCAGGTCGGCGGGCCTGACCCGGACCGTCACCGGCAGGGTGGCCTCCACCTCGCCGTCGGCTCCGTAGGGGACGGGGCGGGAGGCCTCGATGCGGAGTTCCTTGCCCCGCAGGACCCGCACCTCGGGGCGGTGGACGTGGGCGCCCGTCTTCAGCTCGTTCATCATGGCGAAGAACAGCCGGCGCGGCGCCTCGCGGATCATGACGACGTCGAGCAGTCCGTCGTCGACCCGCGCGCCGGGGGCGATGAGCCGGCCGGAGCCGTAGTAGGGGGAGTTGGCGGCCACGACGGTGTAGCCGCGGTGGGCGTGTTCCTCGCCGTCGACGGTGACCCGGTAGTCGGCGGGCCGCCAGGTGGCCACCGCCCGCAGGCCGCCCGCGTAGTAGGAGGCGGCCCCGCGCAGCAGCCGGGCGTGGTTCGCGTGCAGGTTGGCCAGTGCGTCGACGCCGGCGTAGACGCTGCCGAGGACCACGGTGCGGTGGTGCACGGCCGACTCCACCTCGATGGTGTCGACGTGCCGGGGCTCGGCGTGGAGCAGGATGTCGGCGAGTTCGGCGGGGTCGGCGGGGAGGTCCAGGGCCCGGGCGAAGTCGTTGCCGCGGCCGGCGGGTACGAGGCCCAGGACGGCGCCGGTGCCACTGAGCGCTCCGCCGATGCCGCCGGCCATACCGTCCCCGCCGACCGCCAGGACCACCCGGCCGCGCTCCCCGGCCTGCCGGGCGATGTCCTGGGCGTGGGCGAGGCTGTGGCTGTACTCCGTCTCCAGCTCGGCGCCGGCTTCGCGGAGCAGGCGTGCCAGATGGAGCAGCGACGCCGCCCCGGTCGAGTCGCCCGCGGTCGGGTTGACGACGGCGGTGAACTGTCGCATCGGGTGTGCCTCCGGGCGGTGACGGAAGGAGCGGGGACGGGCGGGTGGGTCAGTCGGTGGGCAGCAGGACGCCGGGGTTGAGGAGGCCCTCGGGGTCCAGGCGGCGCTTGACGGCGCGCAGGGCCTCGATGCCCAGCTCTCCGGCCTCCCTGACATACCAGTCTCGGTGGTCGGTGCCCACCCCGTGGTGGTGGGTGATGGTTCCGCCGGCGGCGAGGACGGCGTCGTTGGCGGCGTGCTTGGCGTGCGTCCAGTGTGCGACGGGCTCCTCGCCCTGGGCGCTGACGACGGTGAAGTACAGCGAGGCGCCGTTCTCGTACACGTGCGAGATGTGGCACATCACCAGGGGCGGGGTGCCGGCCTGGGTGAGGGTGTCGGTGAGGGCGGTGCGGACCGCGGCGTACAGATCGGGGACGCGGGACCAGAAGGCGGCGGTCTCCAGTGTCTCGGCGAAGGCTCCCGCGTCGAGCAGGGCGTCGCGCAGGTAGGGCGCGGAGTAGCGGCCGTGGGCCCAGCGTTCGCCCTGCTCGGCGCCGAGCAGGGTGCCGCCGGCGGCCCGCAGGACGGCCGCCGCCTGATCGCGGCGCTGAGCCGTGTCCTCGGCCGTGCCCTCGTAGCCGGTGATGGCCGTGCATCCGGCGCCGCTCTGCGCCAGGCCGGCGCCGATGGCGTCGGGCTGCGCGAGGCCGATGAGCGTCTCGGTCTCGTCGGACAGGCGCAGCACGGTCGGCCGGGGTCCGTCCTGGGCGAGCCGGCGCAGGGCCGCTGCTCCCTCCTCGAAGGAGGCGAACCGCCAGCCCTCGTAGAGGCGCACCTCGGGCAGCGGGCGGATCCGTGCGAGGACGGAGGTGATGACGCCGAAGGCGCCCTCGGAGCCGAGGATCAGCTGGCGCAGGTCGGGTCCTGCGGCGGAGCGGGGGGCGCGGCCCGCCTCGACGGTCCCCTCGGGAGTGGCGAGGGTGAGGCCGAGCACCATCTCGTCGAAGCGGCCGTATCCGGCGGAGGCCTGTCCGCTGGAGCGGGCGGCGGCGAAGCCTCCGATGGTGGCCCACTCGAAGGACTGCGGGAAGTGGCCCAGGGTGAAGCCCTGTTCGGCGAGCAGGGCTTCGGCCTCGGGGGCGCGCAGGCCGGGCTGGAGCACGGCGGTGCGGGAGACCGGGTCCAGGTCGAGCAGGCCGTTCATGCGGCGCAGGTCCAGGGCGACGAAGGCGCGCCGCTCGGGGGCGAGTCCACCGACGACGGAGGTGCCGCCGCCGAAGGGGACGACGGCCAGACCGTGCCCGGCGCAGGCCCGCAGGACGGCGAGGACCTCGTCGTGGGAGGCGGGCAGGACCACGGCCTGCGGCACCTCGGAGAGGTCGCCGGCGCGCAGGCGCAGCAGGTCGGGGGTGGACTTGCCGCGGGTGTGCCGGATGCGGCTCTCGGTGTCCGTGCGGA
Organism: Streptomyces sp. NPDC005728; assembly: GCF_040630895.1. Classification (NCBI taxonomy): domain Bacteria; kingdom Bacillati; phylum Actinomycetota; class Actinomycetes; order Kitasatosporales; family Streptomycetaceae; genus Streptomyces; species Streptomyces sp. NPDC005728. Next base: position 118,873 of record NZ_JBEXYL010000014.1, on the reverse strand, counting down.
CATGGTCCGCGCCGCCGACGGCCTCGGCGAGCGCCTCCAGAGCCGCAGGGCCGGCCGTGGTGTCCGGCAGGTCGATGTCCTGCAGGGCGAGCGCGGGCGTGGTGCGCGGTTTGACGCCGAGCAGGTCGCGCAGCAGTCCGGTCACCGTGTCGGGCAGCGGTGCCGCCTTGGCCGGGTCGCCCCAGCCGTTCCACAGCATGTCCATCGAAGGGTCGTCCTCACAGGTCGGTGTGCTCGGTTCGCGCGGCGGCGTCTCCGCCCGGCCCCCGGGGCGTTACACTGTGACACATGACGCCTATTCGTCACAACGGTTCGGACAATGATCACGTGCTCGACGCGGTGCGCGACTGCGTACTGGCCGTCGGGGTCCGCCGCACCACCCTCGCCGACGTGGCCCGCCGCGCCGGTGTCTCCCGGATGACGCTGTACCGGCGCTGGCCCGACCTGCGCACACTGGTGGGCGATCTGATGACCCGTGAGTGGATCGACGTGGCCACGCGCGCCATACCGGAGGCCGCGCCCGGCACGGACACGCGCACCCGGATGGTGACAGGGCTGGTGGCAGGGGTGGAGGCCTTCCGCGCCCACCCCCTCTTCCGCAAGATCGTCGACGTCGACCCCGAACTGCTGCTCCCCTACGTGCTCGACCGGCGCGGGGCGAGCCAGGAGGCGCTGCTGGCACTGCTGGCCGGCGCGCTGCGCGAGGGCCACGCGGACGGATCGGTGCGCACCGCCCACACCGAACGGCAGGCCCGGGCCCTGCTGCTGATCGTGCAGTCCTTCACCCTGTCCCTGCGCACGATGACCGACGAGGACGACCAGGAGCTCGACTCCCCGGCCTTCCTGGACGAATTGCGCACCCTTCTGGAGAGGACCCTGACGCCATGAGCCACATCGAGGCCGTACGAGGCTCGTCCCTCAGCGCCGGGCGGCGCACCCGGGAACTGGCCGAGGCGACGGACGGCAGGGTGGCCGACGTCCTGGTCGTCGGGCTCGGCGCCACGGGAGCCGGGGCCGCCCTGGACGCGGCCGCCCGCGGACTGGACGTCGTCGCGGTCGACGCCCACGACCTGGCCTTCGGCACCTCCCGCTGGAGCTCCAAGCTCATCCACGGCGGACTGCGCTATCTGGCCTCCGCGCAGTTCGACGTCGCCCACGAGAGCGCGGTCGAACGCGGGGTGCTGATGACCCGCACCGCCCCGCACCTGGTGGCCGCCCAGCCGTTCGTGCTGCCGCTGACCCCGCTGGTGTCGCGGGCCCAGGCCTCGCTGGCCTGGGCCGGGTTCCGGGCCGGTGACATGCTGCGCCTGGCCGCGCGGACCCCGCGGCAGGTCCTGCCCGCCCCGCGCCGGCTGTCGGGGACCGAAGCCAGGCATCTGGCGCCGTCGGTGCGCGCGGCCGGGCTGCGCGGTGGACTGCTGTCCTGGGACGGCCGGGTCACCGACGACGCCCGGCTGGTGACCGCCCTGGGGAGGACGGCCGCCGCGCACGGCGCACGGGTGCTGACCCGGGTCAGGGTGCTGGAGACGACCGGGACCGGCGCGCGCGTCCGCGACGAACTCACCGGCGAGGAGGGCGAGATCCGCGCCCGCGCCGTGATCAACGCCACCGGAGTGTGGGCGGGCGACCTCGTCGACGGCATACGGATCCGGCCCTCGCGCGGCACCCACCTGGTGCTGCGCTCGGAGCGGCTCGGCAGTCTGCCGGCCGGCCTGCACATCCCGATCCCCGGCGAGACCAACCGGTTCGTCCTGGTCCTGCCGCAGGGGGACGGCCGGGTCTACGTCGGTCTCACCGACGAGCCGGTCGACGGCGCCGTCCCGGACGTGCCTCAGGTGCCCGAGACCGACATCGGCTTCCTGCTGGACGTGCTCGGGACCGTACTGGACACGCCGGTGCGGCGGGACGAGGTCGTCGGCGCCTTCGCCGGGCTGCGCCCGCTGCTGGACACCACCGGGCACGACGACCCGGGTGACGCCCCGGCCCGCACCTCCGACATCTCACGCCGGCACGCGGTGCTCACCTCGCCCGACGGCGTGACCACCGTCGTCGGCGGCAAGCTCACCACCTACCGCCGGATGGCGCAGGACGCCGTGGACGCCGCGATCGAGGTCCGTGGCCTGCCCTCGCGCCCCTCCCCCACCGCCACGCTGCCGCTGGTCGGTGCCACCGCACCCGAACAGCTGCGCGCCCTGCCGGCCCCGCTGCGTCTGGTCCGCCGCTACGGCACCGAGGCCCCGGCCGTCCACGCCCTGGCGGAGCGTGACCCGGCCCTGGCCGAGCCGGTCCTGCCGGGACATCCGGTGACCCGGGCCGAACTCGTGTGGGCCGCCCGGCACGAGGGCGCCCTCGACGCGGCGGACCTCCTGGACCGGCGCACCCGCATCGGCCTCGTCCCCGAGGACCGCGCCCAGGCGCTCGCGATCGCCGGGGATGCGTTGGCGTGGGCGACGGCGGAGCGTCACTGACTCCGCGGGGATGTCACAGGCGAGGTTGCTGTCTCGTCCTACGAGGTGCAGGCAATCCTCGATCAAGGAGTGGACGATGCACCTCGCGCTGTGGATCAGTGCCGGACTGCTGACCGCGGTAGCCCTGGCCGGCGGCATCAGCAAGACCTTCGTGCCAAGGGAGAAGCTGGCAGCGGCCCACGGTGGCGGATGGACCGGTGACACCGGCGCCGGCTTCGTCAAGACCCTCGGCGTCCTCGAACTCCTGGCCGGGGCGGGCCTGAGCCTGCCCGCCGCGCTCGGTGTCGCACCGACTCTGGTCCCGGTGACCGCCGTCTGCTGGCTCTTGCTGATGGCAGGTGCGATGATCACCCACGCCCGCCGCGGCGAATCCGCGTTCGTGGCGCTGAACTTGATCTATCTCGTGCTTGCGGCATTCATCGCGTGGGGCTGGTGATGGAGGGGCTGGGCGCGGACCTGCTGCCGCCCCAGGGGGATTTCGGTGGAGCCGACATGAGCCGGACCGAGGAGTTCCAGGAGCTGCGGCCGCTGCTGTTCTCCATCGCCTACCGGATCCTCGGCAGCGTCAGCGAGGCCGAGGACGCCGTACAGGACACCTGGCTGCGCTTCGAGGCCTCCCCGACACAGCCCAGGTCGGCCAAGGCCTTCCTCTCGGCTACGGTGACCCGGATCTCGATCGACGTACTGCGCTCGGCCCGCGTCCGGCGCGAGGAGTACGTCGGACACTGGATCCCCGAGCCGCTGCTCAGCGACCCCTACGAGGATCCGGCGCGGTCGGCGGAGCTGGCCGACTCGGTGTCGATGGCGGCCCTGCTGCTGCTCGAGCGGCTCAGCCCGCTCGAGCGGGCGGTCTTCGTCCTGCGGGAGGTGTTCGCCTTCGGCTTCCCCGAGGTCGCGTCGGCCGTGGGGCGCTCGGAGGCGGCGTGCCGCCAGCTCGCGGTGCGGGCGCGCCGCCATATGGCCGCCGAACGGCCCCGTTTCGAAGCGGACCGCACCGAGCGGGAGGAACTGGCCTCCCGGTTCTTCGACGCCCTCCGCGAAGGCGACGTCGCCGGTCTGCAGGAACTCCTCGCGGCCGACGTGTCGATGGTCGGCGACGGCGGCGGCAAGGCCCCGCAGCTGGCCAGGGCCGTCATCGGCGCCGACAACGTGGCCCGGCTGCTTGCCGCCGCCTTCCCCTCGCTGGCCCGGATCGACGTGACGTTCGAACCGCACGAGGTCAACGGCCAGCCGGGCGCGATCGTCCGTGACCGGGACGGAAAGGTGCTCCACACCCTGTCGCTCGATGTGCTCGACGGGCAGATCCGGACGATCCGCCTGGTGATCAACCCCGACAAGCTCAGGCATCTGGGCCCTGTGGCGGACGCCTGGGCGATCGACCGCGAAGCCCGACAGGCCCGCCGGCACCTGCCATGACCGCACCAGCCGACCGCACCTCGTGGAAGTCTCCGGCGTGCGGGTCGACGGTGCCTGCGGCACGCTACGGGGAGGGACAGAGCGTGGCCGAGGACGGCAGGCCGCTCCGGCCGTCCGGGCGAGGCAAGGGAGACGACGGGCGCGGACACGGGCCGAAGTCGCGGCCGGGCGGGAACCAGGGGGTGCCACGGCTGGAACGGGTGACCGTGCGGCAGCCACTGCACTCGCTCGGGAACGGATCTCCCTCCGGGTTCGGCGGTGTGGAACACGGGACCTGGCGACACGCGGCTGCCCGTCCGGGCTCCACGCTCGGGAAACGGGACATTCAGGAGTGATGCGCCATGATCCTCGACCTCGACCCCGCGTCCGCGTCGCCTGCTCCGCAGGTGAGGCCATGGCCCGTCGACGACCTGCCGGCGCTGGACCCGGATCCGTTCCTCGACCGGGTCCTCCGCGAGGAACCCGTCACCCGGATCAGCCTGCCCTACGGTTCCGGGCACGCAAGGCTGGTCACCCGCTACGAGAACGTCCGCTTCGTCACGTCCGATCCGCGCTTCTCCCGTGAGGAGGTCGCCGGAATCTCGGTGACCGGCATGGCGCCGCAGGCGGTGGCGTCACAGTCGGCGGGCCTGCAGTACATCGACCCGCCCCGGCACACCCGGCTGCGCAGGGTCGTGGCCCGGGCGTTCACCGCCCGGAGCATGGCGAGGCTGCGCCCGCCGGCGGAACACACCGCCCACCGGATGTTCGACGGCCTGGAGCAGGCCGGCCCTCCGGGCGATCTGATGGAGCATCTGCGCACTCCGTTCCCGATCGCGGTCGTCTGCTTCTTCCTCGGCGCGGACGAGGACGACTGGCACCAGAGGGCCGGCAACTCCGAAACGCTCCTGTCCAAGGCGCCGGACGGGAGCGAGCGCCATCGGACGGCACGCGAGACGACCCGCGGCCGCGTCGTCGACCTCCTGCAGCGCCGCCGCGCCGAACCCCGGGACGACCTCGCGGGCGTGCTGGCGCGCGCCACCGCGGCGGGGGAGATCACCGGCGACGAGGCGATCTCGCCCGACGTGCTGGACTTCGGCCGGGACGGCGCCGGGCACCTCGCCTTCGGACACGGCCCCCACTTCTGCCTGGCGGCCCTGATGGCCCGTATGGAGGCCGAAGTCATGATCCAGGCCGTCCTGGACCGCTTCCCCGGTGTCCGGCTCCCGGTACCCGCCGCCGAGGTCGAGTTCCAGCGCGAGGGGCTCATCCGGGGGCCGCGGACACTGCCGGTCACCTGGTAGCGGAGGATGCGGGCAGCACCTCGGATCGGTCGGGCGGTCAGGGTCCCGGCGTGGCTGAAAGCGCATGACCCGGAGCTGGCCGCCACCCGCAGGGCCGCGCGCACGGCCGTGGTGATGCCCACGCTGTTCGCCCTGTGCAGTGAGGTGTTCCACTCGCCGGCGATGGCGACCTTCGCGGCGTTCGCCTCCTTCTCCATGCTGCTGCTCGTCGAGTTCACCGGACCGATGGTGCAGCGGCTGCGCGCCCATGTGGGCCTGGCGGCAGCCTGGCTGCTGCTCATCTGCCTCGGCACCGTCGCGGCCCGGGTGAGCTGGGTCGCGGTCGCCGCCACGGTCGCCGTCGGCTTCCTCGTGCTGTTCTCGGGCGTCGTCAGTTCCGTGCTCGCCGGGGCGTCGACCGCACTGCTGCTCGCCTTCGTGCTGCCGGTGAGCTCGCCGGCGCCGCTGTCGCAGCTGCCCGAGCGGCTCGCCGGCGCGGGCCTCGCCTCGGCCGTGGCCCTGCTCGCCGTCTCGCTGCTGTGGCCGCGCCCCGCCGCCGACCCGCTGAACGCGCCGGCCGCCCGGGTGTGCCGTGCGGCCGCGGCACAGCTGCGCACCGACGCGTCCCGCCTGGCGGGCGGCGCCGAAGCGCCGAGCGTCCGCGCGTGCCGGGAGAACGCCGACGAGACCGCGATCGCCACCGCCGACCTGCGCACCGCGTTCGAGGGAACCCCCTACCGGCCCACCGGACTGTCCGCCGGCTCGCGTGCCCTGGTACGGCTGGTCGACGAGCTGACGTGGCTCAGCACGATCGTGGCGGACAGTGCTCCCCCGCCGGACGGCCACCCGGTCTGCGATCCCACGGCCCGTGCGGTACGGCAGGCGGCCGCCACCGTGCTGGAGCGGACCGCCGACCTGCTGGACGCGCCGAGCGGCTCCCCCGACGCGCTGCGCGCGGCGACGGCGCGGCTGCGCGCGACCATGGACCGCATGGAGCGCGGTGCCACAACCGTGCTGCCGGTGCACCTGCCCGCTCGCAGCACGCAGCCGGAAGCCCGTGCTTTCCTCGAGACGCTGGACCTGTCGTTCCGCGCCCAGGAACTGGCCTTCGCGACACTCCAGATCGCGGGCAACGTGGATCTGGCGGCAGCGGCGGAACGGCGCAGCTGGCCGGAGCGGCTGCTCGGCCTCGAACCCGGCGGTCCGGCCGAGCCGCTGGCCTCGGCGTACGAGCGGGCCGTGGCCCACCTGCGGCCCAACTCGGTGTGGCTGCACAACAGTCTGCGAGGCGCGGCCGGTCTGGGCATCGCGGTCACCCTGGCGGAGCTGACGGGCGTGCAGCACTCGTTCTGGGTGCTCCTCGGCACCCTGTCCGTGCTGCGCTCCAACGCTCTCAGCACCGGGCAGAGCGCGGTTCGCGCGCTCGGCGGCACCCTCGTCGGATCCGTCATCGGCGCCGGGCTGCTCCAGCTCATCGGCCACCACGGGACCGTGCTGTGGTTCCTGCTGCCCGTCGCCGTACTCGTCGCCGGCATCGCACCGGCCGCCGTGTCGTTCGCCGCCGGGCAGGCGGCCTTCACCATCACGCTGGTGATCCTGTTCAACATCGGCCAGAACCCCGACTGGCACATCGTGCTGCTCCGGGTCCAGGACATCGGCATCGGCTGTGCCGTCAGCGTGCTCGTGGGGCTGTTCTTCTGGCCGCGCGGCGCCGCGGCCGCCGTGGACCGGGCCCTGGCCGAGGCGTACACCGGCAGCGCCCGCTATCTGGCCGGCGCCGTCGAGTACGCGGTGGGCCGCTGCGGTGCCCGGCCCACCGCGGCGGACGCCCCGCTGGAGGAGGGGCGCGAGGCGGCGGCCGCGGCGCGCAGACTCGACGACGCCGTCCGCAGCTTCCTGGCCGAACGCGGCGCGAAACGGGTCTCCTTGGCGGACCTGACCACTCTGGTCACCGGCGTCGTCGGCCTGCGGCTCGCCGCGGACGCGGTGGTCGGGCTGTGGCAGCGCGCGGGCGTGCGGCACGCGGGAACGGAACGTGCCGAGGCACGTCTGGTGCTGCTCGACACCGCGGGCCATGTGACCGGCTGGTACCGGGATCTGGCGCTGAGTCTGGTCGGTCGCTCCGCCGTCCGGGATCCGCTGCCGAGCAGTCCGGCGGCCGAGGCGAGCCTGGTCGACTCGGTCCGCCGCGACCTGCGCGACGACGACGGCCGGGCCTCCGACACGGCGGTACGCATCATCTGGACCGTCGACCACCTCAACGCGGCCCGGCGCCTGCAACCGAGCCTGGCCGCCGCGGCCCGGCCCGAGGAGTCGGGTTGACCCGGGCGGTCCTCACCGGTCGGACACCGTCCGCAGGTACGCGCCGAGCCGGGCGACGGCCGACGGGTTGCGCGGGCTCTCGACCAGGTCGACGTAGTCCAGGGTGAAGATCCGCCGGTGCCTGACGGCGGAGACGTTGCGCAGGGGGGCGTACGACAGCAGGAACTTCCGCTTCTGCTCGGCGCCGACGTCGCCGTAGTCGCAGATCACGATGACGTCCGGGTTCCGTTCGACGATGCTCTCCCAGCCGACCGTGGTCCAGGAGTCGGCGACGTCGTGCATGACGTTGACGCCGCCGGCCCGGCCGATGATCTGGTCCGGGGCGGCGTAGCGGCCGGAGGTGAAGGGCTGGTCCTGGCCGCTGTCGTAGAGGAAGACCGTGGGCCGGCCGGCGCCCTTGGGTGCCTTCGCCTCGACGTCGGACGAGCAACAGGAGGGTCAGCCCGAGGACCACGGGCACGAGGGGAGTCCGGCTGGGGTGGGAACGTCGGCGCACGGTCGGGGCGGTCCTTCGCCTGGGGCCGCCTGGCGGACGTCACGGCAGGAGACAGCCTGTACGGCCGTGCCGGCCGCGGGTCCCCTCTCGCAGTCCACGGCGAGCAGTCAACGGGTCGCACCACCCACGGGCGATCGGGCTGGCGCGAGGAACAACCGTTCTCGCGCACACCGTTGCGGGTCAGCGCCGGACTCTCACCGGACTTCCCCCACGGGAGGCAAGGGGAGCCTAACAGAGCCCTCTTGGCTCGCCGGCGTCCCGTCGCTGCTCAGGCGGCCGGAAGGGTGTTCACGGCCCGGTCGAAGGCCGAGTCGCGGCCCTTGGTGAACTCCTTCTCGGTGAAGACCGGTTCGGTCAGGTGCGGCGGAATGCCCGTGCCGTCGAAGGTGCGTCCGGTGCGGGTCAGGAACTCCTCGTTCGGCAGGCCGAAGAGGATGCCGTCGGGGAGATAACGAAGCAGCACGTCGGAGAAGACGCCCTGGGTGGCCTGCCCGATGCGCACGGTCCGGCCGGGCCGGTCCAGGAGGGCCTGGGTGAAGGTCTCGCCCGCGCTCACCGTCGAGCCGCCGGTCAGGACGGCGACGGGGCCGGCGTAGCGGGGCGCGTCGGCCGGGACGACGGACACGGGCTCGGGGCGGGTGTGCCGGGTCGGGTCGGCCGGATCGTTGCGGGCTCGCTTGGAGTACGCGACGTAGGCGGTGTCGGTGAGGCGCCGGGCGATGCGGATGCCCAGGGTGTCGGAGCCGCCGCCGTTGATGCGCAGATCGATGATCAGCCCTTTCAGGCGTGCGCCCCGCCCGGGGGTCAGGACCGTGTTGAGCACACGGTCGAGTTCCGCCTGCTCGGCGCTGTACGGGGCGCCTTCGCCGGCGTATCCCCCGAAGCCGGAGATGCGGAGATAGCCCTGGTCGCCGGGCAGGTCGGCGTAGGTGATCCGGCCCCGGGCGAAGTCCTGGCGGTGGGACGCGTCCTTGAGGTCGCGGGCCACGACGAACTTCTTGACCCTGGCGTCCAGTTCCACGCTCGGCATCTCGGTGCCCGGCCGGACCGAGGAGAAGACGCGGTCGCCGTCCTTGATGCCGACGTGCGCGTCGTGCAGCGGACGCACCATCCGGCTGAAGAGGTCGAAGAGTTCCGTCCTGGTGGTGTCCTGGTGCACCTGCGGCCGGTACCGGTCGCGCACGGCGTGCCAGTCGACGCCCTTCGCCGCGAAGAAGGGGTAGTTCTCCTCGAAGGTCCGCCAGAAGACGTCGAACGCGGTACGGGGATCGTCGGACAGGACACGGGTGCAGTCGGCCGGCAGCGCGGCGATCCGCCGGAGCCCCCGATGGCCCGCCGAACTGTCCGCGGCGAGGGTGGCGTGGTCGCGGTCGTGCACGATCCGTACGGTCAGCACGGTGCCGTCCGTCGTCGTGTACGTCCCGGGGCCCGTCTGCCGCGAGGAGTCGCCCTTGACGCACCCGACGGATGTGGTCTGGTACTCCTGCAGGACTCCTCCGCCGAGGGTGAGAACGGTTCCGTAGCCGTCCATGCGCCACACGCCGTCGGTGCCCGGCGGGCCGGGCCGCGAGGCACCTGCCGCCGGGCCGGCGGACGCGGTCAGGGTGAGGGCGACGACGGTGGCCGTGACGATGCGCACGATGGGTCCTTCCGATACGTGCTTGCGGAGCTCCACCGTCGCCGATGGCGACGCGCCCGCGCCATCCGGTGAACCGGTGCGTCCGGGGTCGGGACAACCCCCGGGTGCGTCCTAGAGACCGGCCATGCTGTTCTCGGTGTCCCGGTCGCCCGTCGCCCCGTTCTCCAGCACGTCGGCGAGATCGCCGCCGGGCACGGCCGCCAGCCGCGGCAGCAGGCAGGACCAGAACTCCACCATGTGCTCCATCGGCAACCAGTCCCGGTCCCGGCTGCCCAGTACCTCGAAGCCGACCGTCGCGGCCACCACGGCCCCTGCCACGCACTCGGCCGAGACGCCGTCGGTCAGCTCCCCCTGCTCCTGGGCCCGGCCGACCACATCGCGCACCCAGCCGTGCAACGAGTCCAGCACGGCGGTTCCGGTGTCCCGCGCGGGGTCACCGCTCAGTGCGAACCCGGCCCGCACGACCGGGTCGGTCGCGCACGCGACCACCAGCCGGCGGATCGCGGCCACCAGCACCCCGAGCGCACTGCCGCCCGTGCTCCGGCAGTGGGCGGTCAGCTCCTCCACCGTGCGCGCCGCAGTGCTCTCGATCTCGCCTGCCAGGGCGTCCTTGCTCGGGAAGTGGAAGTGCAGGGCGCCGGCGCTCACCCCGGCCCGCTTGCTGATCGCGGGCAGGGACGCACGGGCGTATCCGTGGTGTGCGAAGGCTTCCGCCGCCGCGCGGAGGAGTGCCTCCCGTGTGCGAACCGCCCTTACCTGCTTGACCATGACGCATCCTCCTGGACCGGCGTGGTACAGAACCCACGCCCCTCGGCCCCCGTCTAACCGCGTGTTCAGTATGTTTCCGGGTGGTCCGATGCGGCAAGACCTGACGGGGCGCCAGGAGGAAAACACCGAGAGCTGCCCAAATTCCCCTGCCCGGGCGGCAGTCCGCCACCCTGCCGTGCAACAAGCAAACCGCGTACCTGGTTTGACTGTCCGCAGCGAGGGGCCCGGGTGAACGGACGTGACCACGACGGCTTCCCCGGACACGCAGAAGTCCGCTGCCGGCGTGGGCAGCGGACTTCCGGCGGGCAGACCTGCCCGTGCGCTCAGGACGCCGACGGACGCAGCACCACGGGCAGCGAGCGGTACCCGTTCAGCATGAAGGTCGGCAGCGGGGCCAACTCATCCGGCGGGCAGGCCAGTTCCACGTCGGGGAACAGGTCGAAGAGCCGGGAGAGGGCGGAGGCCGCCTCGATCTCCCCGAGCGGTGCGCCGAGGCAGCGGTGGGTCCCGTGGCCGAAGCCGAGGATGTCGCGGTCGCCGGTGCGCAGCAGGTCGAAGCGGTCCGCGTCCGCGCCGTGCCGGTCGGTCTCGTGGCCGCCCGCGGCGAAGTTGACGAGGATGCAGTCGCCCTTGCGGATCCGTACCCCGTCGAGATCGATGTCCTCGACCGCGAACCGCATCGGCGCGTACGCCCCGGGCGTGTGCATCCGCATGGTCTCGGCGATCACGTCCGGCCAGGTGGCGCGGCCCGCGCGGAGGTGTTCCAGCTGCTCGGGGTGGGTCAGCAACGCGCCGGCCGCGTTGGTGATGAGGGTCGCGGTGGTGTCCTGACCGGCTGCGATGAACATGAAGAGGGAGCCGAGCAGTTCCTCCTCGGTGAGCCGGTCGCCGTGGTCGCGGGCCGCGATCAGGGAGCTGGTGAGGTCGTCGCCCGGCTGCTCCCGCTTCGCCTTGACGAGTGCGGCGAGCCGCCCGAAGGCCTCCAGTCGGGCGGCCTCCATCTCCCCGCCGCTCACGGTGGAGCTGAACACCGTGCTGAGCGCCGAGGACAGGGCGTCCGTGTCGGCGCCCTGCGGGACACCGAACAGCTCGCAGATGACGCGCAGCGGCAGCACCTCCGCGTACGTGGTGCGCAGGTCGACCGGCGTACCGGGCGGGAGGTCGGCCAGCTTGCCGAGCAGTTCGGCCGACAGTTCCTGCACACGGGGGCGCAGCGCCTCGGAGCGCCGCGCGGTGAACGCGCCGGCCAGCATGCGGCGCAGCCTGGTGTGGTGCTCCCCGTAGGCGAACAGCATGTTCTCGTTCGCCACCCACGGGTAGAGGGGCCACTCCTCGGTTATCTTCCCTTCGATGAACGGCGGCCAGTGGAGGCGGGCGCTGCGCGAGACACGCGGGTCGGTCAGCAGCTGCTCCACGTACGTCTGCCCTACGACGGCCCAGGCGCGTACGCCTCCCGGCAATTCCACCTGGACCGCGGGGCCTTGGGCGCGCAGCATCGCGGCCTCCCCCATGTGGTCCTGGCCGGTGAGGTCCAAGGCGTAAGGGCAAGCGGTGTTTTCCATCGGTGTGCTCCCTGGGTCGGTCCTGCATCACGATGTTGCGTTGCGACGTGCCCATGGCAGCGATGTCCGCTTTCCCGCACCCGGCGGATGCCGGCGTCCGTGGCCTGCGGAGAGATCCGGTTCAGCCGGCGGCCGGAGCCTTCTCCGGTTCCCGGCGCAGCTCCATGGCCTCCGCGTAGACGCGCTCGCCCCGCTCCGGCGACATGTCCAGTCGCACGAGCACCGCGGGGACGGCGATGCTGCTCATCAGGTGCCGGTAGAGGTCGACCACTCGCTCCATCAGGTCGCCATGGTCGTTCATGATCTTGGAGAGCACCTGCGCCCCGGTGAACGCGGCGACGAACGCCTTCGCAGCGGCCTGGACGTCGACCTGGGGCAGCAGCTCTCCGTTCACCTTCGCCCGCTCGAGCAGCTCGGCGTTGTGGGCGACCCAGGAGGCCATCGGCACACGTCGGTCGAGTCCGTCGTGCGGTGATCCCTGGTCCACGGTGAGGCGGATGCTGCCGCGCACCATGGGGTCGCCCGAGCTGAGCAGGTGGGCGAGGAGGAAGCCTGCGTCCAGTCCCTCCTGGAGCACCAGTTCCCGCGGCGGTGAGTCCGGCACGGACTTCAGCTGGTCGGTCAGTACCGCCTGGGCGAGCTGCTCCTTGGAGGAGAAGTGGAAGTACAGGGCACCCTTGGTGACGTTCGCCCGATGGAGGATCTCCGAGATGGTCGCGGCCTCGTAGCCGACGTCGGCGAACACGTCGGCGGCTGCGACCAGGATGTTGCGTCTCGTCCTGATCGCTCGTTCCTGCAGGGCCACGGCACATCCTCCGCATCGGCTTCACGGACCGGTCGGCCAGAAAAAGAGACCGATAGGTACGTATCGTGCCACCGGAGAAGATGGCCTTTCAAGCATGCGAACGCCCCCTCCTCACCCTGCGCGCGGGAACCCCCGAGCCGTCGCTGACCGCCACAATAAAACCTGTCGCCCGGTATTTCAACGCACCAGCAGTGGCTGGGTGTGCAGAAATGGCCACCAAGTCAGACCGGAATTGAGCCTGCCGCTTCGTTCTGAGGCCGGAAAGCGCTTGCGGGCCCTTCGAGTTCGGCCACCGTTGGCAGAAACGTGGCTTGATTAGCAAACCGGGAGGTCCGTATCTTCTGACTCTATGCAACCCTATCCTTCTGGATCTGCGACCACGGGAGCGGGTCATGACCCTTCTGACACCCCAGGCAGACGTTCCCTCCTCGCCGGACATCGAGAACGGTGACATGAAACAGGAACCTCGTCCGGACATGTCCCGAGCTGGAGAGCTGACCCGGCTGCTCTTCGAGGGCGACGACCGGGAACGCACCCACGGGATGTGGCGTGACCTCATTGCGAAGGACACCTTCCGCCACCGGCCCGGGCTCGACTCGGCCGAACGCGCCGCCCTCTCCTACGAGTGGCTCCGCCTGGTGAACGACACGGCCGGAGGAGCCGAGCGGCTCGCGAACGACCCGGAGCTGCTGGCGGGCCTGCACGAGTGGGCGGCGATCGTGGACGGCGGCGGGGGCCTGTGCACGGTGGCGAGCATCCACTACAACCTCTTCCTCGGCAGCCTCCTCGACCATGGGGGCGCCGAGCGGCGCGACCTGTCCGACTTCACGACGCTGCGGCGCACCGGCACCTTCCTGTGCACCGAGCTGGATCACGGCAACGACGCCTCCGCCCTGGAGACCACCGCCGAACTGGATCCGGCCACCGGCGGATTCGTACTGAACACACCGCACTCCGGTGCCCAGAAGTTCATGCCCAACACCAGCATGACCGGCGGTCCCAAGAGTGCCGTGGTGGCCGCCCGGCTCATCGTCGAGGGGCGGGACGAGGGCGTCTTCCTCTTCCTGACCCCGCTGAGCGACGAGCGGGGCCTGCTGCCGGGGGTGCGGGTCCGCCGCCTGCCCCTGCGCTCCGGGGCCCCGGTGGACCACTGCCTGACCGCGTTCGACCGCGTTCCGCTGCCGCGCGAGGCCCTGCTGGAGTCCGACCACGGCCGCCTGGACGCCGACGGCCGCCTCCACAGCAGCCTCGGCAACCGGCGCAAGAGGTTCCTTCAGTCCATCGGCCGGGTCACGATGGGCAAGCTGTGCATGAGCAGCGCCGCCGTCGGCGCGACCCGGGCCGCGCTCGCGATAGCCGTACGCTACGGCGGCCACCGGCGGGTCAGCGGGCCGCGGGCGGGCGAGCGCATACCGGTCAACGCCCACCGCTCGCACCACGGACGCCTGTTGAAGGGTCTCGCCACGGCGTACGCGATGACCTTCCTGCATCGTTCGGTCCTCTCTCGCTGGGCCGCCCACCACGCCGACCGTGACGCCGGTGTGCGGGCGGAGACGGAACGGCTGATCGCCGTCGCCAAGAGCTGGATCACCTGGCGGGCCCGGGACATCACCATCGAGTGCCGGGAACGCTGCGGCGCGCAGGGCCTGTTCGCCGCCAACGGCCTGTCCGACTTCCCGCAGTACACCGAGGGCACCATCACCGCCGAGGGCGACAACCTGGTGATCTGGGTGAAGGCGGCCGCCGAGATGCTCTTCGAGTACCAGCCGCCCCGCCAGGCCCCCGAACATCCCGGCGGCGTGGAGCGGTTGACGGACCTCCGGCATCTGCGCAGGCTGCTGGCCCGGGCCGAGAGCACCTGGCAGGATCGGGCGCGGACGGCGCTGCGCCGGGGGCCCTCCGGGGATCCGGTGGAGCGGTGGAACGGCGCTTCCTCCGCCGCCCTGGAGATGGTCTCGGTGCACGCCCGGCTGCAGGCCGCGGACGCCTTCCTGGGCGCGGCCGCGGGGGCCGCGTCCTCCGAGGCCCGCGAACTGCTGGAGCAGCTCTGCCTGTTGTTCCTGCTCCAGCAGATCGGCGAGCACACCGGCGATCTGCTGGCGGACGGCCATCTCTCCGCCGAGCAGGTACGGGCCCTGCCCCAGCTCCTGGACGATGTGCTGCGGGGTCTCGCCCCGCACATGACGGACCTGGTCGACGCGTTCGACCTGCCCGCCGCGTACCTGGACGGGATCCCCCTGACCGGCTCCGGCGGCGTCTCGCTCGCGGACTTCACGACCGTGGCCGATTAGCCGCCGGGCTACGGGTACTCACAGTAGACGGGGCTGGTGTCGGTCTCGACGGGCACGCCGGGGACGGGGCCGTCGTCGGACCCTCCGCTGACGAACACGGCGCTCACCCAGCCGAGCCAGCCCTGCGGCGAGACGATCTCGACCCAGTAGTGGTTGTAGTAGGGCCCGTCGGCCACGCGGTCGCCCCATCGCTGGCAGTAGGCGTACACGTCGACGTCGGTGAGGCGTTCACCGGTGGCCAGGTCGCACGAGGTGCTGGCGCACTGGCGTACCCGCACCTGGCCGGCCCAGATGTGGACGGTCCTGCCCGAGGCGGCGGCCCGGGCGGGTGAGGGCGCGAGAGCGAGCAGCGCGGTGAGGCCGAGCACGGCTGCGAGCAGGGCCCGCGGGGAGAACGGACGAGTGATGGTCTTCGAGAACACGGGTGGTGCTCCTCTTCCTGAAGTTCCTTGCTCCGGAGGGGAGTTACGCCCTGGACACCGTGACCGCAGGACGGCGGTGTGCGCGGTCAGCGGCAGTCGGCGTCCGCCGGGACTGCGGGGACCGGCGCGTCGTCGGCTCCGCCGCGGACGTACACCGCGCTGATCCAGCCGATGGGTCCGCCCGCGTTGACCTGGACCCACCAGTTGTTGCGGTAGGGGCCGTCCGTCACCTCGCTGCCGGTGCGCTGGCAGAACGCCGTCACCCACCGCCTGCCGATCTGGGCCCCGCTGATCGGCGGGCACTCGGCGGACACCCGCGGGCAGTCCCGTACGTTCACCCCGGTCGCCCACACATACACGCTCGCGTCCGTCGCGGCGGCCTGCGCGGGCACCGCGCACAGCAGGGGCAGTGCCGCCGCGGTCGCCGCGGCACCGGCCGGCACTGCCCGGCGCAGGGCGCGGATCGTCGTACGAAGGTCGGTCGTCATCGCTCTCCTCTGTACGCCGCTCAGCGACGGGCGGTCGGCGAAGGCGGCGGCCGGGGTGTGTTGCCCTGTCGGTGCGGTGACGGTCCGGGAGGCGCGACCGTATGACTGCGCCGGCCGTTCGTTCCACGACAGGACGTCGGCCCATCGGCGTTGGCCGTCGACCCCTGAGCCGGCGGCCCGCTCACGTGAGGCGAGACCCTCGCCCTGGTCCCGCGGATCAGGTGTCCGCGAGGCCGCCGATCCAGGACTGGAGGCGTTCGCCCTGCGCGGCCATCAGGCCGGGGTCGCGCAGGGTGTTGGTGAGGACCGACATGCCCTGATAAGCGGCGACCAGCTCGACGGCGAGAGCGCGGGCGTCGGACCGGCCCAGTTCGGTGAACTGGCCCTCGACCCAGTCGAGCAGGGCCCGCATGACCTTGGCGGCGGCCAGGTCCAGGCCGTCGTCGCGCTTGTCCAGTTCCGTGGCCAGCGTGCCGAAGGGGCAGCCGAAGCGGGCCGCGGTCTCGCGCTCCTCGACCCAGCCGGCGATCAGCGCCCTGAGGCGGGTGGCCGGATCGGGGAGCGTCTCCAGTCGGGCCGTGAGCGTGGCGAGCCGGTCGCAGTGGGCCTCCACCGCGGCCTCGACCAACTGGTCCTTGGTCTTGAAGTAGTAGTAGACGTTGCCGAGAGGTACGTCGGCGGCGCGGGCGATGTCCCCGAGGGTGGTCTTCTCCACCCCCTGCTGATGGAAGACCTGCACCGCGGCTTCGACCAGGCGCTCGCGCTTGCCGCCCCGGCGGGACGAGGCGGCTCCGGCCGCCCTGCCGGATGTTGAGTCAGTCACCTGACTAAGGATAGACAGCGCCGGACGGATCCCCTACCGTAGGACTCAGTTAGTCAACTAACTAAATCGATGCGGAAGAGGAACGTCATGATCGTCGTAACGGGTGGCACGGGGAACGTCGGCCGGGCTCTGGTCGCACAGCTGGCCGCCGCAGGAGAAGCCGTGACCGCCGTGGCCCGGCACATCACCCCCGAGGACGTCCCGCCGGGCGTGCGGGCGGTCGCCGCCGACCTCGGACAGCCGGCCGGTCTCGCGCCCGCGCTGGAGGGGGCCAGAGCACTGTTCCTGCTGGTCGCCGGTGCCGACCCGGAAGGAATCCTGAAGCAGGCCGCCGCGGCCGGCGTCACCAAGGTGGTCCTGCTGTCCTCGCAAGGCGTGGGCACCCGGCCGCGCACCTACGCGCACGCCGCAGGCTTCGAGGCCGCCCTGGCCGGGTCGGGACTGGCCTTCACCGTGCTGCGCTCGGGCGGTATGGCCTCCAACGTGTTCGCCTGGGCCGAACCGGTACGGCAGCACCGCACGGCGGCGGCGCCCTTCGCCGACGTGGCGCTGCCGTTCGTCGACCCGGACGACGTCGCCGCGGTCGCCGCCGCCGTCCTGCGCCAGGACGGACACGACGGCGCCACCTACACCCTGACCGGCCCGGAGGGGACGACTCCCCGGCAGCGTGCGGCCGCCCTTGCACAGGCCCTTGCCGAGCCGGTGACCTTCGTGGAACAGACCCTCGAGGAGGCCCGCACACAGATGGCGCGGTTCATGCCGAGCGCGGTGGTGGAGGGCACCCTGTCCATCCTCGGCGAGCCGACCCCGGAGGAGCAGCGAGTCAGCGAGGACGTCGAGCGGGTCCTGGGCCGACCCGCGACCTCCTTCGCGGTGTGGGCGGCACGCAACGCCAGGGCGTTCCGCTGACCCGGCGGGAACCCGCTCGGCGCACCGCTCACGGGATCTCCTGCTCCGCCCAGATGATCTTCCCCTCGGCTGTGTACCGGGCACCCCATCGGTGGGCGAGCTGGGCCACCAGGAAGAGGCCTCGACCGCCCTCGTCCGTACTGCGGGCGTGCCTGAGCCGGGGCGCGGTGCTGCTGCCGTCGGCGACCTCGCAGGTCAGGCGGGCGTCGCGGAGCAGCCGTAGCCGGATGGGCGGGTCCGCGTACCGGATGGCGTTGGTGACCAGTTCGCTGACGATGAGTTCCGTCGTCATGGCCAGTTCCCCAAGGCCCCAGTCCGTCACCTGGCGCGTCGCCTGGGCCCGGAGCCGTCCCACGGCGGCCGCCTCGGTGGGCACGTCCCACGACGCCACCCGGTCCGCGCCGACGGCGCGGGTGCGCGCCAGCAGCAGGGCGATGTCGTCGGGCTGCGGCACGGGCACCAACTGCTCCACGGCGGAGGTGCACAGGGTGCAGAGATCCGTCCCGGTCCGGGCCAGCACCGCGCCCAGTCGGGCCATGCCCGACTCCACGTCCCGGTCGGCCCCTTCGATGAGGCCGTTCGTGTAGAGGCCGAGGAGGCTGTTCTCCGCCAGCTCGATCTCGGCGGCTTCGAAGGCCATGCCGCCCAGCCCGAGCGGCGGCCCGGCCGGGATCTCCGGAAAGCAGACGTGTCCGTCCGGTCCGACGACGACGGGCGGCGGATGTCCGGCCCGGGCCATCGTGCACCGCCTGGTGACCGGGTCGTAGACGGCGTAGAGGCAGGTCGCGCCGATGAAGGTCGCCGTGGTCCGGGTGGCCGGGTCGCGGCCGGCGTCCTCGTCGCTCAGCCGGAGCACGAGGTCGTCGAGGTGGGCGAGCAGTTCGTCGGGGGGCATCTCCATGTCGGCGAGGGTCTGCACGGCGGTGCGCAGCCGGCCCATGCTGGCCGCCGCGGCGATGCCGTGGCCCACCACGTCACCGACGACGAGGCCCACGCGTGCGCCGGACAGCGGGATCACGTCGAACCAGTCGCCGCCGACGCCGCCGGTCGGGTCCGCCGGAAGGTAGGCGGAGGCGACCTCCAGTGCCGTCCCGCCCGTCAGGGCCTGGGGCAGCAGACTGCGCTGCAGGGTGACGGCCGCGGTGTGCTCCCGGGTGTACCGGCGGGCGTTGTCGACGCACACCGCCGCTCGCGCCACCAGCTCCTGGGCCAGCAGGACGTCGTCGGGCCCGAACGGGACCGGGTTGAGCGATCGGGCGAAGGTGGTGAGGCCCAGCGCCGTGTTCCGCGCCCGCATCGGCACCGAGATGAGGGAGTGCAGGCCGAACTCGCGGATGCGGGCCGCTCGCACGGGCTGTTCGGTGGCCCACGCGGCGTCGGAGGGGTCGAGGAGCGGGATGTGGATCGGCTCGCCGCTCATGAGGAGGTTGACGTCACCGGGCGGCGGCAGGAAGTCCACCTCGTCGCCGACCCGGGCCACCGCCTCAGGGCAGCCCTCCCGCGCCGACTGCAGTCCCGCGCGGCGCATCGCCGGCCGTGCGGGCGCCGGTCCGGCATCGGTCAGCCAGGCTCCGTGGCCCTCGGTGCTGAGGACGGCTTCCAGCAGGTCGACGACGACGAAGTCGGCGAAGCGCGGGACCGAGAAGTCGGCAAGTTCCTGGGCCGTCCGCAGCACGTCGAGGGTCCTGCCGATGCTGGTGCCGGCCTCGTTGACCAGGGACAGGAGGTGGCGGGCGTGCCACCGCTCGGTGACGTCCTGGACCATGTAGCCGAGCGCGGTGACGGAGCCGCCGGCGTCCACCAGCGGAAAGAAAGAAGTGGAGTAGGCGTGCCGGCGGTGCGGGTCGGACCAGCTCCATCCGACGTACTCGTAGTCCGTCACCGGGTCCCCGGTGGCCAGCACCTTGCGCATCAGCCCTTCCAGGGTCTCCGCCTGCAGACCGGGCAGCAGCTCGCTCAGCCGGCGCCCGAGCCGCTGGTCCCGCGGCACACCGCCGAACCGTTCCAACGTGTCGTTCAGCCACACATAGCGCAGTTCCGGATCCATGACGGCCATGCCGACCGGCGAGCGGGCGAGGAACCCGTCGAGGACGGACCGGCCCACCGCCCACTGCGGGCGCTGCTCCCGTGCCGAGAGCAGAAAGCACTCCCGGTCACCTATCCCGAAGGACGCCGAGACCCGCAGATCGATCTCCAGGCGGCGGCCGTCCCGGTGCCGTACGGGGACGAGACCGTTCCAGCCCATTCCGGCGCGGCACCGCTCCGCGATGCCCGCGGCGCGGGCCGGGTCCCCGGGCACGGCCAGCAGGCGCGCGGCGGGACGGCCCATGACCTCCGGCGCGGAGCGGCCGAGCAGCGCCTCCGCACCCCTGGTCCAGCCGACCACGATGCCGTCCGCCGAGATCACCGCCGCCGCGTCGGTGGAGGCGTCGAAGGCATCACGCGGCGCCACGGAAGGGGACGCGTCGACACCTTTTCGCCCAGATTCCATCTGTTCCATCCTCTGTCCTCACCATGGTCCTGCTTGTCCGCCGGTTGTGCACGGGCCGGTCCTGGGGTTGGGGCGGGCGGAGTGCTGGAGGCAGCATGGAGGTACCAGTCACCAGCCCTCGGTGTGCGGCCGTACCGGCACGGACGGGTGACCGGCCGGTGGAGGTGGATCTGCATGGCAGTGGAATCCCTGCGCGCCGACGACGAGTACGGCGCCGAGCCACCCCGGCCCACCGGCCTGCTGGACGTCCTGAGCGTGGCAGCGGTGGCACTGGACACCCGGGGACGCGTCGTCTTCTGGACCCCGCAGGCCGAGGACCTGTTCGGCTACACGGCGGAGGACGTCCTCGGCAAGTACGCGGCGCGTCTGCTCATCCGGCCCGAGCACCTCCAGGCCGTGGTGGGCATGTTCACCGAGGTGCTGGACACCGGCCGGGGGTGGGCCGGTGCCTTCCCCATCCGGCACAAGGACGGCAGCAGCCGGCTGACGGAGTTCCGCACCATGCGGCTGCTGGACGACCTCGGCGACGTGTACGCCCTGGGCATCGCGGCCGACCACACCCTGCTCCAGCGCGTCGAGACCGACCTGGCCCTGTGCGAGCGGCTGATCAACCAGTCCCCGATCGGGCTGGCCCTCATGGACCCCGACCTGAAGTACCTCCTGGTCAACCCGGCGCTGGAGCGGATCGACGGCATCCCCGCCGAGGACCACATCGGCCGGCACCTGCGGGAGACCCTGCCCTTCCCCGACGTCGACACCGTCGAGTCCGCGCTGCGTCAGGTGCTGACCACCGGGAGGCCCCTGCTCGACCAGTACCACGTGGGCCGTCCCCCGGCCGATCCCGACCACGAGCACGCCTGGTCGCTGTCGTTCTACCGGTTGGAGGACCCCGGCGGGCGGATCCTGGGCGCGGCCGCGTCGGTCGTCGACGTCACCGAGCGGCACCATGCGGCCGCCGAGGCCGACCGGGCCCGGCGGCGCCTCGCGCTCATCGCCGACGCCTCGACCCGCGTGGGCACCACACTGGAGGTGGAGCAGACCGCCCGCGAACTGGCCGACATCTGCGCGCCCGTGCTCGCGGACGTGGTCGCCGTGGACGTCCTCGACTCCGCGCTGGCCCTCCGTCGCGCCCGCCGGCCGGACAACGGCCCGGAGCTGTTCCGCGCCCTCGCACTCAAGGCGGCCCAGCCGACCGAGGCGCTGCGCGCCGCCGACCCGCCCGGCGACGTGGCGGCGTACGAGGGTGACCGGCTGGTCACCCTGTGCGTCCACACCGGCCGGCCGGTCCTGGTGCGCCATGTCAGCCCGCGGGATCTGCGGCAGATCGCCCGGGACGCCGAGGCGGGCGCCATCCTGGCGCAGGCCGGCGTGCACTCGTATCTGGCCGTGCCGCTGATCGCGCACGGCGAGATACTCGGTGCGCTCGATCTCAAGCGCACCAGTAATCCCCTGCCCTTCGACGAGGACGACGTCGTCCTGGCCGCCGAGCTGGCCAGCCGTGCCGCCGTGGCCATCGACAACGCCCGCTGGTTCCAGAGCGTGCGCAACACCGCGCTCACGCTCCAACGCAGCCTGCTGCCCGACCACTCGCCGCACCACACGGGCCTGGAACTCGCCTCCCGCTACCAGCCCGCGCAGGCCACCAGCGAGGTCGGCGGCGACTGGTACGACGTGATCCCGCTTGCCGACGACAAGACCGCGCTGGTGGTGGGCGATGTCATGGGCAACGGCATCGACGCGGCCGCCACCATGGGCCGGTTGCGCACGGCCACCTGTGCGTACGCGGACCTGGACCTCGCCCCGGGCGCGGTGCTCCAGCACCTCGACAAGATCACCTGCGATCTGGAGCACTACATCGTCACGTGCCTCTACATGGTCTTCGACCCGCGCACACGGCAGTGCACGATCGCCAACGCGGGACACATGCCGCCCGCGCTCGCGCGGCCCGGCCGGGCGCCCGCGTTCCTGGAGCTGCCCACCGCGGCACCGCTCGGTGTCGGCGGCATCCCGTTCGAGACCACCACGACCGAACTGGTCCCCGGCGACCTGCTGGTCCTGTACACGGACGGTCTCGTGGAGACCCGGCAGCATCCCATCGACGACCGCCTCGACGTCCTCCTCGGTTTTCTCGACGAGCCGCCCCGGTCGCTGGAGCAGACCTGCGATCTGCTGCTGCACGGCCTGCGCCATCCCGACGACCACGACGACGTGGCCCTGCTGGTCGCGCGGGCCCTGTAGTCCGGGTTCGCGGGACCCCATCCGCTTGGTGCGGTTCGCCCGTCGGTGCGACTCTGGGTGGAGAGGTGTCCGAGGAGCGGAACCCAGGAGGGCCGATGGGACGGGACGTCCCGGCGCTCGTCTTCACCCGCGAGGACCGCCGCCGGTACCGGATCAAGATGCAGGAGTGCCTCGACGCCCTCGCGCAGATGCTGCGCGATTCGCGGTTCGAGTCCGAACGGCCTCAAGTGGGGCTGGAGATCGAGCTGAACCTGGTCGACGACCGGGCCGAGCCGGCGATGCGCAACACCGACGTGCTGGAGGCGATCGCGGATCCCGCCTGGTCCACCGAGCTGGGCCGGTTCAACCTGGAGATCAATGTTCCGCCGCGCGGGCTGACGACGGGCGGTCCCGACGCCTGGGAGTCCGAGATCCGCTCCGCGCTCAACCACGCGGACGAGCACGCGAGATCGGTGGGCGCGCGCCTGGTCATGGTCGGCATCCTGCCCACGCTGCGCCAGGAGGACATCGGCGAGGCGTCCCTGTCGGAGAACCCGCGCTACCGGCTCCTCAACGACCAGGTCTTCGCGGCCAGGGGCGAGGACCTGCGGATCGAGGTGGACGGCGTCGACCGGCTGCGCACCTACGCGGACACCATCACACCGGAGGCCGCGTGCACGAGTACCCAGTTCCACCTCCAGGTCTCCCCGGAGACCTTCGCCGCCTACTGGAACGCGGCGCAGGCCATCGCCGGGGTCCAGGTCGGGCTGTCGGCCAACTCGCCGTTCCTGTTCGGCCGGGAGTTGTGGCACGAGACCCGCATCCCCCTGTTCGAGCAGGCGACCGACACCCGCCCGGAGGAGATCAAGATCCAGGGGGTGCGGCCGCGGGTGTGGTTCGGCGAGCGGTGGATCAACAGCGTCTTCGACCTCTTCGAGGAGAACCTGCGCTACTTCCCGGCCCTGCTGCCGCTCTGCGACGAACAGGACCCGGCGGGGACGCTGGACCGCGGGGACATCCCCGAACTCTCCGAACTCACCCTGCACAACGGCACCATCTACCGCTGGAACCGGCCGGTCTACGCCATCTCCCACGACCGGCCGCACGTCCGGGTGGAGAACCGGGTGCTGCCCGCCGGTCCGACCGTCGCCGACACCCTCGCCAACGGCGCCTTCTACTACGGGCTCACCCGCGCCCTCGTCGAGGAGGACCGCCCGGTGTGGTCGCGGATGTCCTTCTCCGCGGCCGAGGAGAACCTCCACACGGCGGCCCGGCACGGCATCGAGGCGCTGCTGTACTGGCCCGGCATGGGCGAGGTGCCGGTGCCCGAACTGGTCCTGCGCCGGCTGCTGCCGCTGGCGCACCGCGGACTGGCGCTCTCCGGCATGGACGAGGCCTGGCGGGAACCGCTGCTCGGCATCATCGAGCAGCGCTGCGTCACGGCTCGCAACGGGGCCGTGTGGCAGAAGGAGATGCTCCACCGCATCGACGCCACCACCCATGCCGGCCGCCACGAGGCGCTGCGGCGGATGACACAGCAGTACATCGACTTCATGCATCTCAACGCCCCGGTCCACACCTGGCCCGTCGACTGACGAACCCCGCCCGCACATTCCGGATGCCGGTCCGGACGATCACCGTTAGGCTCCTGCAGCGCTTGTCGGGGAACGGCTGAGGTGGGGGAACATGGTTGACGATTCCGCGTCCGAGAAAGAGCGGAGACCGGTGGTCCAGGCACTCGCGGCAGTGCTGGTCTTTGCGGGGATCGCGGGAGTCCTGTGGGGGCAGAAGGAATTGCAGGGTTCCTCGGACCAGGGGCCGGCCACCTGCTCCCACGACGATCACAAGCCCGGCGGCGGTCGCGTGTCCGCGGCCCGGCTGTGTACGGCGCTGAACCGGTCGGACCTTCCCTCGCTCCTCGGGACACCCCAGGAACAGGCCGAGACCGCCTACGGGACCGAGAGTTCGGTCACGGACGCCGACGGCACGGAGACCCCCTCCCCCGAGGCGGAGGTCTCGCTGAAGACGTACTCCCTGAAGCTGTGGGCGTCGGACGACGATCTGCGGGTCGGCGAGCTGTCGGGGTTCATCGGATCCGCGGAGCCGCGGACGGTCCTCGGTCACCCCGCCGTGCTCTACTCGGACCACACCATCGCCATGAGGTTCAACCTCGGCGGCGGCAAGGTCGACACGAGCACCGGTGGTATCGCCCGTCATCTGCTGGTCGCCCGGGACGCCGAGGACGGGGGCGGTTCGTTCGAAGTCGTCATCTGGCGCCAGGACTCGATACCGCCCGACGACACGGCGCTGCTCCGCGTGGCCGAGCGGGTGCTGCCGACGGTCCCCGGCTGGACGGGCGGCTGAGGGCGGGCGCTCCGCCTCGCGCGGCCGCTCAGGCCTCGGCGAGCACGAGGACGAGCGGGATGCCCTGACACGGCACCAGACGCAGGCCGGCGTACTCGGCGGGCGTGGCCTCGATGAGCAGTGCGCCGAAGTCGGGGCCCTTGGTGAGGGAGCCGGCCAGGTGCGCGGGGTCGGCGGAGGCGGCGACCCGGCCGCGGGCGTTCACCAGGCGGGCGGGCCGGGGCAGTTGCCGCAGGAGAGGGAGTACGGCCGCCTCGAAGTGCCGCAGGTACACGTCGGCCGCGGCGACCCCGGCGAAGCGCCCGTCGACCTCGACCGGTGCGGACAGGGTGAGGCTGTACTCGTCGGAGCAGAGGTAGTCGACGTACGGTCCGGCCACGGCGCGGCGCCCGGTGTCGCGGGGCAGGGCGAACCAGTCCCAGTGCGTGTAGTCCGAGTACGCCGAGTGCCCGGGGTCGAGGTCGAGCAGCAGCGGTCGTACATCGCCGTCGGCGCCCGTCTGCCACCACTCCAGCCAGGCGGGTACGTCGGTGAGCAGGCCGGGAGCCGCGACGAAACCGACGCCGGAGACCAGTTCCTGGCGGGCCAGCCGCTGGTGCAGCCCGGGGCGGAGGGCGGCGAGGTCCGCGCTCGCGGGGCGCCGGCCCTGCGCGGCCACCTTCGCGAGCAGGGCCGCCGTGTCGGCCCGGGTGGCGGCGACGGCCTCGAACACCGTCTCCAGCGCGCCGCCCGCCTGGGAGGCCACCCGTGCCTCGGCGTCCGTGTCGGGGTTCGCCGTCGTCACGGCCGTCACAGCCGCCGAAGCGGCCTGCCCGGGGCTCCAGCTGATGGTGTCCTCCAGCGGGACGGGAACCGGACGCGGCGCGTTCAGAGGGTGAGACGTACGGCGACGAGCCGCGCCGTGGACTCCCTGACGCACCGCTCGGCCAGTGTGCCGGCCGATTCGTGGGCCCCATCCTGCACGGCCGAGATCACGGAGCGGTGACGGTCCGCCACTTCTTCACGATATTCGTCGCCCCCGAGCACCAGGCACAGCAGCGCACCCACCTCGCTCTGGAGGGCCACCTGCTCGCGGGTGAGCCGGGCGGACTGGGCGGCCGCCGCGAGTTCCACGTGGAAGCGGCCGTACAGGCGGCTGCGCGTCGCCGTCTCGTCCGCGTGCGCCAGCTCCTCGGCGGTACGGCGCAGGGGATGGAGGTCGTCGGGCTCCGTGCGCTGTGCGGCCAGGCGGGCGGCGGCGCCGGACAGGGCGGCCCAGTGGTCGCCCAGGTCGCGCAGTTCCTCGGTGCTCCAGCCGCGCAGACGTGCCGTCAGCCGGTCGTCGGCGGGGACCTCGGGCAGGGCGACGAAGCTGCCGCCGCCGCGGCCCCTGCGGGTGGTGACCAGGCCCTGCTGGCGGAGGGCCATGAGCGCCTCGCGCAGGGTCACCGTCGAGACACCGAGCTGTCCGGCCAGTTCGCTCTCGCCGGGGAGTTGCTCGCCGTCGGCGAGGAGACCCAGTTCTATGGCGTCGCCGATGCGGCGGACGACGGTGTCCACGCGGGCCCGGTTGTCGACCGGGCTGAAGACGGCCCTGCGGGCGCCGCCGGCCGTTCCCCGGGCGCCGCCGTCGATCTCGTGCTGCCTCACGGCCACCACCTTGTGCGTTGACTCAAGCTTTACCCTGAGGGGACCTTGAGCTTAGAACTATGACTTCATATGTTTGCGGTCAACGTAGAGCGCGCCAGAAAGGTTCCCGCATGGAGGGAATTGCGATCCGGCTGCAGGACCTGCGGAAGTCGTTCGGGGAGACGACCGCCGTGGCCGGGGTGGACCTGGAGATCCGGGACGGGGAGTTCTTCTCGATGCTCGGCCCCTCCGGTTCCGGGAAGACCACGGTCCTCAGGCTCATCGCCGGGTTCGAGACCCCCACCGGGGGCCGGATCGAGCTCGCCGGACAGGAGGTCACCGGTCTGGCCCCCTTCGAACGGGACGTGCACACCGTCTTCCAGGACTACGCCCTGTTCCCGCACATGACAGTCGAGCAGAACGTCGCCTACGGGCTCAAGGTCCGCAAGGTCGCGAAGGCCGAACGTCTGGTCCGTGCCCGCAAGGCGCTCGCCGAGGTCCGCCTCGAAGGCTACGGCCAGCGGCGCCCCGCCCAGCTCTCCGGCGGGCAGCGCCAGCGCGTCGCCCTCGCCCGCGCCCTCGTCGGCCGCCCCCGGGTCCTGCTGCTCGACGAACCCCTCGGCGCCCTCGACCTGAAACTGCGCGAACAGATGCAGGTCGAACTGAAGGAACTCCAGCGGGAGGTGGGCATCACCTTCGTCTTCGTCACCCACGACCAGGAGGAGGCGCTGACGATGAGCGACCGCATCGCCGTCTTCGACCAGGGCCGCATCGCCCAGGTCGGCACCCCCGCCGAGATCTACGAACGCCCGGCCACCGCCTTCGTCGCCTCCTTCGTGGGCACCTCCAACCTGCTCGAGGGCGAGGCGGCCCACCGGGTCGTCGGCACGCCCGGCACGTACAACATCCGCCCGGAGAAGATCCGCGTCCTGAAGGAGTCCGCCGAGGCGGACGAGCCCGGGCACGCGACCGTCACCGGCACCGTCGCCGAGGTCGTCTATCTCGGCGACGCCACCCGCTTCATCGTCGATCTCGACGGCGGTGGCCGCCTCACCGCCCTCCAGCAGAACCTGGAGACCTCGTCCGAGGACGTGGCCGGCTACCGCGGCGCCCGGGTCCGCCTCCAGTGGCATCGCGGCCACGCCGTCCGGATCCCCACCTGAGTCCCCGTCCCCGAACCCCCCGCTCCGCGCAAGGTTCCCTCACCGATGGAGAACGTCGTGCGAATCACCCGAACCCTCCTCGCCGCGGCAGGCGCCTCCGCGCTGCTGCTCACCGCCGCCTGCGGCTCCTCCGGCTCCGGCGGCTCCTCGGCCACCGGCCTCAACCCGCCCGACCTCAAGGCCCCGACGAAGCTCGGCACGACCGAGGGCCAGGTCAACCTGATCGCCTGGGCCGGGTACGTCGAGGACGGCTCCAACGACCCCAAGGCCGACTGGGTCAGCGACTTCGAGAAGCAGACCGGCTGCCAGGTCCACTCCAAGGTCGCCGCCAGCTCGGACGAGATGGTCAAGCTGATGAAGACCGGCGAGTACGACGCCGTCTCCGCCTCCGGGGACGCCTCCCTGCGCCTGATCGCCTCCGGCGACGCGGCCCCCGTCAACACCGGCCTGGTCCCCAACTACAAGGACGTCTTCAGCGGACTGAAGAACGGCGCCTGGAACTCCGTGGACGGCCAGATGTACGGCATCCCGCACGGCCGGGGCGCCAACCTGCTGATGTACAACACCGAGAAGGTGAGTCCGGCGCCCACCTCGTGGTCGGCGGTCTTCGAGGACGCCCCGAAGCACAAGGGGCACGTCACCGCGTACGACTCGCCGATCTACATCGCGGACGCGGCGCTGTATCTGAAGGCGACCAGGCCCGAGCTGAAGATCAAGGACCCGTACGCGCTCGACCAGAAGCAGTTCGACGCCGCTGTCGCGCTGCTGAAGAAGCAGAACGCGGACATCGGCGAGTACTGGAGCGACTACCTCAAGGAGATCTCCGCCTTCAAGAGCGGGGACTCGGTGGTCGGCACCACCTGGCAGGTCATCGCCAACCTCGCCGCCGACGAGGGCGCCAAGGTCAAGGCGTTCGTCCCGAAGGAGGGCTCGACAGGGTGGTCCGACACCTGGATGGTCTCCGCGAAGGCCAAGCATCCGAACTGCGCCTACAAGTGGCTCGACTGGATCGTCTCCCCCAAGGTCAACGCCCAGGTCGCCGAGTACTTCGGCGAGGCCCCGGCCAACTCCAAGGCCTGCACCGAGACCAGCGACAAGAACTTCTGCACGACCTACCACGCGGCCGACGAGGGCTACTGGAAGAACATCGCCTTCTGGAACACCCCCATCGAGCAGTGCCTGGACGGCCGCAAGGACGTGAAGTGCGTGCCGTACGCGAAGTGGGTGCAGGCCTGGACCGAGATCAAGGGCTGAGCCGTGACGAGTGAAGCGACGCCCGCCGCCGGACGGGGCACCGTCCGGCGGCTCGCCGGAGCGCTGCACACGAGACCCCGGCTCCGCCTGGCCCTGCTGCTCGCCGCCCCGCTGCTGTGGCTGACCGTCCTCTACCTCGGCTCGCTGACGGTCCTGTTCGTCTCGGCGTTCTGGACGACGAACTCCTTCACCTCCCAGGTGGTGAAGGTCTGGTCGACGGACAACTTCCACACCCTGTTCACGACCCCGGTCTTCCGCCAGGTGATCCTGCGCAGCGTCGGCGTGGCGCTCGCGGTGACCGCGCTGTGCGCCGTGATCGCCTTCCCGGTCGCCTTCTACACCGCGCGGGTCGCCCGGCCGAAGTGGCGCCCGCTCCTCGTGGTGGCGATCCTCACCCCGTTGTGGGCGAGCTACCTGGTGAAGGTGTACGCCTGGCGGCTCATCCTCTCCGAGGGCGGCCTCGCCGACTGGACGCTCAGGCCCTTCGGCCTCAGCGGGCCGGGGTTCGGGCTGCCCGCCACCGTGCTCACCCTGACGTACCTGTGGCTGCCGTACATGATCCTGCCGATCCACACGGCCCTCGAACAGCTCCCGGCCGATCTGCTCGACGCCTCCGCCGACCTCGGCGCGAAGGCAGGCCGCACCTTCCGCTCGGTGGTACTGCCCATGGTGCTGCCGTCGGTCGCCGCCGGCTCCGTGTTCACCTTCTCCCTGAGCCTCGGCGACTACATCACCGTGCAGATCGTCGGCGGCAAGACCCAGCTCATCGGCAACCTCGTGTACTCCAACATCGAGCTCAACCTGCCCATGGCGGCCGCGCTCGGCACCGTACCCGTGCTCGTGATCGTCCTGTACCTGCTGGCGATCCGCCGTACGGGCGCCCTGACCAGCCTGTAGGAGGAGAGCGCCATGCATCTCGGCCGCACCGCGCGCATCGCCCTGCGCACCGGCGCCGCACTCGGCTTCGCGATGATCTACGTCCCGCTGCTGCTCGTCCTCGTCAACTCCCTGAACCCCGACCGCAGTGCGAGCTGGCCGCCGCCGGGGCTCACCCTGCACTGGTGGTCCGTGGCGCGCGACAACTCCGGTGCGCGCGAGGCCCTGTGGGTGTCGGTGAAGGCGGGCCTGGGCGCCACCGCCATTGCGCTCGTCCTCGGCACGCTCATCGCCTTCGCGGTGGCCCGGCATCGCTTCTTCGGCCGGGACACGGTGTCCTTCATCGTGGTCCTGCCGATCGCGCTGCCCGGCATCGTCACGGGTATCGCCCTCAACTCGGCGTTCGGCACCGTCCTGCAGCCGCTCGGCGTGGGTCTCGGGCTGTTCACCGTGATCGTCGGCCACGCCACCTTCTGCATCGTGGTGGTCTTCAACAACGTGGTGGCCCGGCTGCGCCGTACGGCCGCGTCCTACGAGGAGGCGGCGATGGACCTCGGCGCGACCACCTTCCGCGCCTTCGCGGACGTCACCTTCCCGCTGGTCCGCTCCGCGCTGCTGGCCGGCGCCCTGCTCGCCTTCGCCCTGTCCTTCGACGAGATCGTCGTCACGACCTTCACCGCGGGGCCCGGCATCGAGACCCTGCCCGTCTGGATCTTCGACAACATGACCCGGCCCCAGCAGGCTCCCGTGGTGAACGTCGTGGCCGCCGTCCTCGTCCTGCTGTCGGTCGTCCCGATCTACGTCGCCCAGCGGCTGTCCGCGGACACGGCGACGTCGAGCCGGGTGTGAGCGGATCCCGGGTCATGCGACCGGCTTCGGCGGCGGACGGGTGCGGGCTTTCGTAGGCTGAGAGTGCCCGAGCCTCCCCAGGGAGGTGTTCCCGCAGGCGGGAGACGGTCGTGATCGAACTGGCCGCGGCGTTCGCCGTCGCGGGAGCAGCGAGCAACGCCGTGGGCACCGCGTTCCAGCGCAAGGCGGCATCCACGAGCCGACGCGGCGGGGTACGGATCCTGGCGGAGCTGATACGCCGGCCGGCCTGGCTGCTCGGCATGGCCGGTGTGATCGGCGCCGCGCTGTTCCAGAGCCTGGCCCTGGTCAACGGGCCGCTGGCGCTGGTGCAGCCGCTCTTCATCCTGGAGCTTCCCTTCGCCCTGCTGGTCGCCGGACCGCTGATGCACCGCCGCTTGCCCCGCTCGGGCTGGCGGGGTGTCGGCGGCGTGGTGACGGGCCTGGCCGTCCTGCTCGTCGCGGCCGCCCCGCACGGAGCCACCGACCAGGCGCGGCTCGTGCGCTGGCTCCCCGCACTCGGTCTGTGCCTCGGGGGCATGGCCGCGGCGATCCTGCTGGCCGGCCGGGGGCACGCGGCGGCCCGCCGTGCCGCGCTGCTGGCGGCCGCCTCCGCCACCGGCAACGCCCTGACCGCCGCGATGCTGAAGTCGGCCACGGGGACCTTCGCCGACCACGGCTTCCTCGCCTTCCTGCGGTCCTGGCAGACGTACGGCTTCGCGGTGATGGGTGCGGGCGCCGTGGTGCTGCTGGAGAACGCGCTGCAGGCCGGTCCGCTGGCCGCGTCGCAGCCCGCGCTGACCATAGGCGACGCCATGGTGAGCCTGGCCCTGGGCATCACCCTGTTCGACGAGCGCATCCGCACGGGCTGGTGGCTGGTGCCCGAGGTGTGCGGTGCCGTGCTCATCGTCGTGGGCGTGGTGGTACTGAGCCGGGCTGCACAAAACCTGACTGTCCGTTAAATCCGGCAAAGAGTAATCGGTCCGGCATGGTGCCGAATAAATACCTCGCAATGTCCTCTGCGGCCCACACGAACTGTTAACGGTCCAGTTGCGAAGGTTCACCTAATTCAGTGATAGCATCCCCGCGTCTGCGACCTTGGTCCACTCGGCTCAGACGCCGTATTGAGATCGGCCAGGTTCTCGATACGACGGCGGCCGGGTCGCTCCAAGTGGTCGTGCCACGGATTCCCCCGAGATCCGTCTGCCGACGACTGCAGGCTACACATGGGAAAGGTTTCAATGAATCGAGACGCACTCGTCTGGTGCCTGGTTGCGGCGACGGCCATCGCCGTGGCCGCGGCCCTGGTGCTCCGTCGTCGCAACAAGGCCATAGCGGCGAAGAAGCAGCAGGCCGAGGCCGCCCTCACACAGCGGCTGATCGAGGCCGATGGCCAACTGGCCACGTTAAGAGCTGAGTTGCACCGACACCAGGCCGAGCACGACAAGACCATCCAAGAAGCCGAAGAGGCGGCGGAGGAGAGCACCAAGGCCGTTCTCAAGGGTTCCGCACGCTTTCTGCAGAGCCTGGCCGCGGAACAGCTCGCACTGCTTGAGGAAATCCAGCGCAAGTACGGTGGACATTCCGTTCTGGGTGATCTGCTGGAAGTCAGTCACGCCAATGCACAGATGGCCCGCAAGGCCCAGGGCATTGCGGTTATGTGTGGCGCTCCGCTGGGCCGTCGCAACAAGCCGGCGAGTGTTTATGATGTGGTGCGCAGCGCCCAGGGACAGATTCGCAATTTCCGGCGCGTCGAAATCATGCAGCAGACCGGTTTTGCATTGAAGGCGTCCGCTGTTTCTCCGGTCGCACTCGCCGTCGCCGAACTTCTCGACAACGCGGCCAGCTTTTCCCAGCAGGGCTCGCCGATCGAGATCACTTTCCAGCGGGTGCAGAAGAATCTCTGCATCGTCATCGACGACGCCGGTGTCGGCATGAACGACGAGGACCGGCAGAAGGCCTCCGCGCTGCTGTCCGGCGACTTCCGCCCCCGGCTTTCGCACCTCGGAAACCAGCCGAAGTTCGGATTCCCCGTCATCGGCCTGCTGGCGCAGCAGTACGGATTCCGGGTGGACGTGACCGGTGTCTCCCGCTACGGAGGCGTGCGCGCTGTGGTGCTGCTGCCGGAGGAGCTGTGGACCGAGGAGGAGGCGGCACCGGCCGAGGACTCCCAGGCCAACGGCGCCGGCGGGACCGTCGGCCGGCTGGAGCCGGTGGCCCGTACCGCGCACGGCCTGCCGCGCCGGGGAGCCCGCCAGGTGCCCATCGCCAGCGTCCCCGACCGGGACGGTGCGGTGCCTCCCGCCGCTCCGCCGGAGGAGGCCGGCCGCGCCGCGGGCCGGAGCCTCGGGGCCTTCCAGCGCGGCACTCTCTCGGGCCGCAATCTCGCCTCGGCGCCGTCCGAAGGGTCCGATGACGCATGACCACAGACCTGTCGTGGATGCTCGAGGACATCGTGCACAACGTGCCGAAGGCACGTCACGCCGTCCTGCTGTCCGCGGACGGCCTTCCCCGGGGTGCGACCGACGGCATGGCCCAGAAGGACGTGCGGACGATCTCCGCCGCCATGGCGGGCATGCAGTCACTCAGCCGGGCGACCTCCCACTTCGCCGGGCCGGGGGGAGACAGGCAGTGGAACCAGACGATCATCGAGTTCTCGCACGGCTGGATCTTCCTGATCGGAGCCGGTCAGGGCGCCTATCTGGCCGCGGCCGCGGCGCCCGACGTGGACATGCAGCAGATCTCCTTCCGTATGCACCGGCTGGTCGCCCGGCTCGGCAACAACCTCACCTCGCCGCCACGGGTGAGTTCGGACGGCGTTGACGGGCAGTCCGGCCGGGCTCGGGCGGAGCAGGACGGGGCGGGCGGCACCGGCATCCCGATCATGGACCTCGACGTGGTGGTCGGTCAGGTCCAAGGCGCCCGGCACGCTGTGCTGTTGGGCTCCGACGGTCTGCCCCGGGGCGCCACCACGGGCATGAGCCAGGACCTGGCGGACACCATCTCGGCGGCCATGACCGGGATTCACGCCTACAGCCGGGCCACCTCGCAGTTCGCCGGTGTGGGCCAGGACGCGCTGTGGCGGCAGACGGTGATCGAGTTCCAGCACGGCTGGATCTTCCTGATCTCGGCCGGCCACGGGGCGTTCCTGGCCGCGGCCGCCGAACACGACGCCGATATCGAGGAGTTCACCACCCGGCTGCATCAGGTGGTGCCCCGGCTGAGCGCAGATATGGCACCACGCGGGGAGGCGAGCCGTACGTGAATGACGAGCCGGATCAGGAACTGGAGCTGACCTCCGCATTAGTCCCGCTCTTCGTGATCACGAACGGGCGTGCGCTGCCCCCGGACAATGCCTACGAGCGCACGACCCTGGTCTCCGCTCAAGAGGGTGTCTCTGCTTCGGCTCGCGCCCTTTCTCCGGAGGCGCGTCAGGTTCTGGAGCTGGTCACGGAGGGTTTTCTCTCCGTCGCCGAAGTGGCCGCCCACACGCATCTGCCGCTGGGGATCGTGCGGATTCTCCTGGCGCAGATGGAGGAGAGCGGTCTCATCATCGCGCGGAAGCCCGTACCCCGGGCCGAACGTGTCGACCGAGAAGTGCTCAACGCCGTTCTCGACGGCCTCAAAGCCCGATTCGGAGCGTGATTCGTGTACCTGGATTCAGGTGTCCTCACCGCGGTGAAGATCCTTGTGGTGGGGCACTTCGGGGTCGGGAAGACCACGTGCATCGGCAGCATCTCCGAGATCGAGCCCCTGCGGACCGAAGAGGAGATCACCGAAGCCAGCGTGGGATTTGACGACCTGTCGGGGACCCCGGACAAGACCACCACGACGGTCGCCATGGACTTCGGCCGCCTGACCATCAGCGAAGAGGTGGTGCTCTACCTCTTCGGCACTCCCGGTCAGGAGCGCTTCAAGGAGATGTGGGAGGAGCTGTCCCGGGGGGCGCTGGGCGCGCTCGTCCTCGTCGATCCCGAGCGGCTGTCGGAGTCCTTCGCGGTCCTCGACCTGGTCGAGCGGTTCGGCCTGACGTACGCCATCGGCGTCAACCACTTCGACGGCACGACCAACTACCCGCTCGCGGAGATACGCGAGGCGCTGAACCTGTCCGACCGGACGCCCGTGATCTCCTGCGACGTGCGGGACCAGCAGTCGTCGGCGCAGGCACTCATCACCCTCGTCCACCACCTACTGTCCCTTCTTGACTAGGAGCCACCCCCACATGCAGCAGAGTCCCGGCATACAAGGGCCACCGCCCGGCTGCCCTGCGCACGACAACGTCCATCTCTACGGCCCCCAGTTCGGCTCCGATCCCGACGCTCACTACGCACACCTGCGCGGTCTCGGCCCGAGCGCGCCGGTCGACATCGCCCCCGGGGTGGAGGTCGAGCTGGTCACCAGTTACGACGCCGCCCTGTACATCCTGCAGAACCCCGCTTCGTTCGTCCGGGACTCGCGGCGCTGGCGGGCGCTGAACGAGGGACGGGTGCCCGAGGACAGCCCGGCACTGCCCATGATGGGGTACCGGCCCAACGCTCTGTTCAGCGACGGAGCGGCGCACGCGCGCCTGCGCCAGGCGGTCACCGACAGTCTGGCCACCGTCAACGAGATCCAGCTGGTGCGGCAGACCCAGCAGTCTGCCGACTACCTGGTCAGCCGGTTCAGCTCCGACCGGCTCGGGCAGGCCGAGTTGATGGCCGAGTACGCGCAGCCGTTGCCGCTGCTGGTCTTCAGCGAGCTGTTCGGCTGCCCGCCGGAGATCGGTGACCGTGTGATCGTCGGGATCAGCGGCATCTTCGACGGCACCATGGGCGCGGACCAGGTGCTGGGCGAGGCCCTCGGCGAGCTGATCGCACTCAAGCGGCGCCGGCCCGGACAGGACCTGACGACCCGTCTGATGGAGCACTCCGCGCAGTTGACCGACGAAGAGGTGCTGCACCAGTTGGTGACGCTGCTCTCCGGCGGCACCGCGCCCCTGTCGGCGACGATCGGCACCAGCAGCGCGCTGATCCTCGGCGAGGAGTGGCAAACCGGCCTGCCGGTCGAGGACGCGGTCGCCCAGGCCCTGTGGAACTACGCGCCGATCGCCAACTACGCGGCCCATTACCCCACCCACGACGTGGAGTTGGGGGGCCGGATGCTGCGGGCGAACGACCCGGTGGTGATCTCCTTCGC
The DNA here is from genome assembly GCF_040630895.1 of Streptomyces sp. NPDC005728. Classification (NCBI taxonomy): domain Bacteria; kingdom Bacillati; phylum Actinomycetota; class Actinomycetes; order Kitasatosporales; family Streptomycetaceae; genus Streptomyces; species Streptomyces sp. NPDC005728. The sequence continues at coordinate 83,208 of NZ_JBEXYL010000014.1, read as the reverse complement.
GGCCGCCAACACCGATCCGCGGCTGGCGGAGCATCGCGAGCAGCTCAGCGCCAAGGCCCATCTGTCCTTCGGAGCCGGTCCGCACGCCTGCCCCGCGAAGGACCCGGCGTTCGTGATCGCCGTCACCGCCGTCGAGTCCCTCCTCAACCGGCTGCCCGACATCGAGGTGCGGGTGCCGTTCAAGGACCTGAGCTGGGTGCCCGCTCCCTGGAGCCGCTCCCTGGTGGCCCTGCCGGTCCGGTTCACGCCGCGCGCCATGGCGCCGACGCCGGCCCAGACCCCGCAGCCGCAGGCGGCCGCGCCCGCCCAGCACCGCGGCCCGGCCCACGCGGCCCAGACGGCGGTGCCGACCGCGCCCAGGCCCAAGCCCGGGCTGTTCAGCCGCTTCCTGGCATGGACGAGGGGAGAGTGACGTAGGCAACGCTCCTCACGCATAGTCATCTCGTATGTATCGGCCAACGGGGGGGTATGGATGGCGGCTGATACGTGAGAGCAAGAAGGGGACATCGTGGAGATTGCGATAACTCCGCCCGTCGACAGACGATTTGCGGTTTCGCTGTTTTCCCGCTTAAGGACGGCGAAGGGCCAGGCCAACCCCTTTCCGATCTATGCGGAGCTGCGGTCGAGGGGCGGAGTCGTCGCAGCTCCCTGGGGTGGGCACGTGGTCACCGGCTTCGACCTGTGCGACCAGGTGCTGCGCAGCCGCCACTGGCTGGAGCCCGATGCGCGCTGGCGGGAGCAGCAGGGAGACGGTACGCGCTGGACAGCTCCCTCCTCGCGCGAGATGAGCAGGACGCTGCCGGCGCTCAACCCTCCGGACCACACTCTGGTGCGCCGGTCGGCGGGCATGTTCGACCGCACCTCGCTGGAGCAGCTGCGCGGGACGGTGGTCCGCACCACGAGCAGGCTCCTCGACTCGCTGGCCGAGCGGCTGCACGAGGGCGAGGCGGACTTCAACGCCCTGGTGGCCGAGGAGCTGCCGGTCGCCACCATCGGTCACTGGCTCGGGCTGCCGTCCGCCGACTTCCGCCGGCTGCGGGATCTGACCCACGACCAGGTCTTCACCCAGGAGCTGCTGCCCTCGGCCAGCCAGCTGGCCAGGTCGGACGCGGCCACGGCCCAGCTGCGCACCTACTTCATGGACCTGGTGCGCGCTCGGCGGGCCCGTCCCGGCGACGATCCCGTGTCGCGGTGGATCGCGGTGTGGGACGAACTGGAGGGCGACCACGACAAGGCAGACGAAGCGGTCTACTTCCTTGCACTGTTCGTGCTGCTGGCAGCGCTGGAGACCACGTCCACGCTGCTGTCGCAGATGACACTCCTGCTGCTGGAGCACCCCAGCCAGTGGCACTGGCTCGCGGTCCACCCCGACCTCGTGCCCGCCGCCGTGGAAGAATCGTTGCGCTACGACCCGCCCACCCATGTGATCAGCCGCGTCGCTTCCCGGGACGGCCTCCTGGGCGGCGTGGAGGTCCTCAAGGACGAGATGGTCCATCTGATGGTCGGGGCGGCCAACCGCGACCCGGCCAAGCACGAGGACCCCGAGCTGTTCAACCTCCACCGCAAGCCGGCGCATCTCGCCTTCAGCGGGGGCATCCACTACTGCCTCGGCGCACCCCTGGCCCGTATGGAAGCCCAGATCCTGCTCCACCAGCTGGTCAGGCGCTTCCCCCGCCTCACCCTCGTACGCAGGCCGACCTGGGCACCGCGTGTGGCCTTCAGGCGCCTGCTGAATCTGGATGTCACCCACTCATGAATGACATGCTCACGACCTCCCCCCACTTCCCCTACAAGGCGCTGGCCGTCGAACAGGACGGGCCGGTCCTGCGGGTCCGCTTCAACCCCACCGCCGAGGACAGCACGCTGACCGTCGCCGCCCTCGACGACCTCGCCGCCCTTCTCCACAGCCTCCATGACCGCCCCGACATCCGGGTGCTGCTCCTGTCGTCCGCCGGTGAGGACTTCTGCCTCGGCGCCGACCGCGGCGAGTACCAGGCGGCGCTGGCCGAGGACCCGACCGGAGCAGCCATGCGCCGGATCGCGGACAAGGCCCACCGCGTGTGCGACGCACTGGAGAACACGCACGCCGTCACCATCGCCCGGCTCCACGGCAGGGTCGTCGGCGCCGGCCTCGCCCTCGCCTCCTTCTGCGACCTGCGCGCCGGAGCCGACAACTGCCGGTTCCGCATGCCCGAGATCGGCATCGGCCTGCCTCCCGCGTGGGGCGGCGCGATGGGCCGGCTGATCGTCGAGGGCGGGGCCGCCCGGATCCGCGAACTCATGCTCACCTGTGAGACCTTCGACGCGGCCAGCGCCCACCGGCTCGGTCTCCTGCACAAGGTCGCCCCGCTGGACGAACTCGACACGGCCGTCCACGCGTGGGTCAGACCGCTCGTGCGACGCTCACCCGAGGCCCTCACCCTCACCAAGCGCATGTTCGCGGGCTACTCCCGGGGCAACCGCACCGCGGACGTCGCCCTGCTCGACGCGCACCTCCTGACGGCACAGCTCACCCAGTCCCGGCCCCAGCGCGTGGCCGAGGCCCTCTAGGGACATCAACGCCCGGCCAACGGCGCCCGGGCGGCACCCTGGATGCAACTCCCTCTGCTTTGGCGGGTGTTCGGACGCGTGGTAGCGTCGCGCGGTGTCCAAGATCGAGATCGATGCGGTGACGGCCGAGTTCTTCGGCGCGTTCGACAACCGCGAGGGCAGGACCGCCGACGTGGCACGCATCCGCCGGCTCGTTCTTCCCGGCGGCGTGATCGTCATGACCGGCCCGGACTTCACGGTCTACACCGTGGACGAGTTCATCGAGCCGCGCCGGCAGTTGCTCGCCGACGGCCGGCTGACCGACTTCTCCGAGTGGGAGACCTCCGAACGGACCGAGATCGCGGGCGACATCGCGACCCGCTTCGGCGAGTACCGCAAGTCCGGGATCCTGAACGGCGAGCCGTTCGAGGGCTCCGGCACCAAGACCATGCAGTTCGTCCGCACCCCGCAGGGCTGGCGCATCGCGGCGCTCTCCTGGTACGACCGGTCGTGAGGAACGAGCGTCGCCTGAGACGCCTCGTCGTGGGTGAGAGCGTCTGGTACTGGACCGTCCGGCAGCGGGTTCGACCCGACTACAAGGACTGCCGCCTCGCGCTCTCCTTCTTCACCCGCGGGACCGCCGAGGGCGCGGGCCGCCGGCTCTCCCTGGTCTTCGCTCCGTGCGCGACGGGGGTCGTCTCGAACACGTACTTCGAGTCGGGCACGGTGGTGCGCCTACCGGACCGCAGCCATCTCAATCTCCATGAACCCGGGCCGGCGCGCCGCCTCCTCGACGCGGCGGTGCCCGCCCTGGAGGTGCAGCCGGGCCGGAACGTCGAGGTGGACGGCTGGTCGTACTTCGCCGAGGCCGTCCGGTGCGCGGATCAGGAGGCCGGCGGTCACCCCGTCACGGGGGCTCCGTGACGGGCGTCGGTACGCGTCGTCGTCAGGCGTCGGGGCCGAGAATCATGCACGTCGTGGTGGCGTGCGCGATGAGCTTGCCCTGCTCGTCGAGGACCTTGCCCTCGGCGGTGGCGGTACGGCGTCCCACGTGGATGACGGTGCCCTCGGCGATGAGGGTCTGCCCGTCGGTGCGGGCAGCGCGGATGTAGTTCACCTTGAGTTCGAGCGTGGTGTAGCCGACTCCGGCCGGCAGCGTGGTGTGGACCGCGCAGCCCATCGCGGAGTCGAGCAGGGTGGCCGCGATCCCGCCGTGGACCGTGCCGAGCGGGTTGGAGAAGTCCGGGCGGGTGTCGAGGGAGACGACGATGCGGCCGTGGTCGACTTCGTCGAAGCGCATCCCGAGCAGCCGGCCGATGGACGGGATCTCGACCGGACGTTTCTTCTGGATCAAGCGCAGGAGCTCGAGCCCGGACAGTGCGGCGAAGTCGATGGTGGACATGTCTGTTTCCTTGCTGTCGTGCGGGTGAGGTGACCCGTCGGAGACGTGGGTCAGCCGAGGGGGTTGGTCGTGTCCCGCAGGAGGGCCAGGACGGGCGCGTACATGCGGGTCTTGATGGTGCCGAGGGTCTCCCCTGCCCTGGCCGCCTGGGCGGCGGCGAGTTCGACGGCGGTGTCCCGAACGGCGTCCTCGCCGACCGCGTGGTCCACGACGGCGGCGGCGAGCGCGTCGTGGCCGCCGTAGCGGCGGGCGGTGGTCATGGCCTCGTGGGCGGTCTGCGGGGTGAGCCGGCTCTGGATCAGAGCGGACATGCCCGGTGAGAACGGGATGTTGATGTCCGCCTCCGGAAGGCACCAGAAGCCGCGGTCGGCCCGCATCACCCGGACGTCGTGCGCCAGGGAGAACATCGCACCCGCCGCGAAGGTGTGCCCCTGGAGCGCGGCCACGGTGGGCACCGGCAGGGACAGCAGGCGGGCGAAGAGCGCGTGGACCGAGACGACGTAGGCGTGGTGCTGGTCCGCATGGGCGAGAAGCCAGTCGAGGTCCAGGCCGTTGGAGTAGAACTTCCCGGTCGCCGCGGTGACCAGCGCCCTGGGTCCGTCCGCCTTCTCCACCTGGTCCAGGGCCTCGTCGACGGCGGCGATCCAGTCGGGGTGGAAGCGGTTCTCCCCGGCTCCGAGGTCGAGTACGAAGACACTGTCGTGACGGTCGAGCGTGGGCATGACTACTCCTTCGGGTGAGTGCAACGGGAGGGCGCCCCGGCCGGTCTGCGCAGCAGGCCGGCTCAGGACGGGGAGTTCTCCCCGGCGTCGGTGTCGCTGCCCGCGTCGGCGGCCGGATCTGGCCGGTCGGGCAGGGCGTGGACCAGCAGATCATGGATCTCGGCGGCGGCCGCGTCCAGCGGGGCCGTGCTGCGTTCGGCCCGGCACAACACGACCGCGCCTTCCACCGCGCCGAGGATGAAGGCCGCGAGCCGGCGGCCGCGAGCCTCGGGCAGCCCCCCGGTCATGAGCAGGGCCGAGAGGTCCTCCTGCCAGCGGCCGAAGACCGCGGCGGCGGAGTCCGCCCAGCGGGGCCCCTCCTCGTCGGCAGCCACGGCCGCGGCGACGACCGGACACCCCGACCTGAAGCCGCTGCCGATCATCCGTTCGCGCCACAGGGTGAAGAAGGCATCGATCGCCGCCACCGGATCACCGGCACGGGCGGCGGCGATCCGGCGCGCCATGACGTCTCCGGCGAAGGCCACAGCCTCGTCGATCAGCTGGGCCCGCCCCTCGGGGAAGTGGTGGTACACCGAGCCGCGCGGGGCACCGCTGTGCGCGAGCACCCGGTCGATGCTCGTCGCACCGGCCCCCTGCTCCCCCAGCAACTCCGCGGCGCTGCTGATCATCCGCTCGCGGCTGTCGCTCTTGCGCGGGCTCATCCGTGCACCACCCGGCACCTTTCCCCTGGGGCTCGTACGTCTCCTGCCCGGACCGGGAAAGGCGGCGCATCAGTCATTACTCCTGAGTAATCTATGCTCTATGGCATAGAACATGCAAGGGGCGGGCCGTGCGCCGGTGGCACGGCCCGCCCCGAGGGGAAATCGGGTGGTTCTCAGACGATCAGCGCACCTTGTTCAGCTTGTCGAGCGCCTTGGCGAGGCCGTTGACCCACAGTCGGTCCACGCGGGCACGCTCGGCCGCGTTCGGGTAGCGGTTGGTGCAGGACGTGCCCGGGCCACCGCCCGACATCAGCTCGCTGCACGGACCGCTGTAGTGGTCCGGCAGCCCCAGCACGTGACCGGTCTCGTGCGCGGCGACGCGGATCGAGTCGTACTGCTGGTTCTGCGCGTAGTCGAGGAAGATGTAGCCGTTGCCGTGGCCGTCGGTGGAGGCGTAGGACCCCTGGGGGTCGCTGCCCTCGTAGTAGGCGAAGTCGGCGCCGCCCGAGGTCGCCTGCAGCTTGACGTTGGAGACGGAGCTGTTCCATATCGAGGCGGCGCTCGATATCTGCGAACGGAAGCTCGGCGCCCGGGAGGCGTCGTAGGAGACGGTCACCGACCGGAGGCCCGGGTGCGCCGCCTGCTTCTTGGCGACCGAGGTGAGGACGGCCTCGAAGAACGCCTTGTTGTTCGCCGCCCCGCCGGCCGAGCTCGTGTACCCGGCGTGCGGCGCGGCGAGGGAGTCCGCGGTCCGGGCACTCGCCGGGATCGCGGTGCCCAGCGTCGCGAACGCCAGGCCCAGGCCGAGGGCCAGCGCTCTCCTGGAGACCTTCGCGGATGGGCAGGACGTGGAGTTCGACGTCATGTGGGGGGCTCCTACTCGTTCGTGTGGGGTGGTGAACGATCGGTTGCCCATGAGTTTCCGTCAGCCCCCTGGCCTTCGGATGATGGCAATCGGGGATAGTCCCCGGCTATCGCCGGTCAACTCGGCCGATTTCCTTGGGGTTTGAACATCTGGCGTCTCATCAGACACTGCCCTTACGCTCCGTACATGGAGCTCGAGGTGAGGCACCTGCGCGTTCTCTGCGCCATCGCCGACGCCGGCAGTCTGCACCGGGCGGCGCGCGAACTCGGCGTGTCCCAGCCCACGTTGAGCACGCAGCTGCGCCGTATCGAGCAGACGCTCGGCGGCATGCTCTTCACCCGTGACCGTACGGGCAGCCGCCCCACACCGCTCGGCCACATCGTGGTGAGTCGCGCCCGGCCGCTCGTCTCCGAACTCGCCGCGATCGTGGCCGAGACGAGAGCCGCGGCCGCCCGGGCCGCGGACGGTCCACGGCTGCGCATAGGCGCCACGGCCAGCCGTGCCCTGCCGGGCTGGCTGCGCCGGCTGCGCGCCCGTGTCCCGCCGGTCGAGCCCAGCCTCCACATGGGCGTGTCTGCAAACTCGCTGCTGCACATGGTCGCCGAGGGCAGGCTCGACCTGGCGTTCGTGCACGAGGTCGAGGGCAGCCCGCTGCGCATCCCTGCCGGACTGCGGGTGCGGGTCCTGGTGGAACGTGAGCCCCAGTTCGTCACCTTGGCCACCGACCACCCCGCGGCCGCGCGGCGCGAGGTGCGCCTGGCCGACCTCGCCCACGACCGCTGGATGGTCGACTCCACGGTCGACGGCGAATGGGACGGCGTGTGCCGGGTGCTGCGCGAGGCCGGTATCGACCCCGACCTGCTGCACGGCGACTACCTCACCGCCTACTCGCTGGCCGCCATCGGCGAGGTGGTCACGGTCAGCCAGCCGACCGCGCGCCCCCGCTCCGACCTCGCCATCCGGCCGCTCCAGGGCGATCCACTGGGGGTACGCCTGCTGCTCGCGGCCCGGACAGCGGCCGAACTCGACCACGGCTGTGCCGAGTTGCAGGAGGCCTACTGGGAGGCGGCGCACCAGGCACCGGCGTACCAGGAGTGGTTGGAGCGCAGGACGACCGGGCCACCGGCGCAGGCACGTCGTACGGTGCGGGCCTGAGGAATGGGACCTGCAGACGGGTGACGTGCCCGCGCCCGGCTCTCCGGTCAGTAGCCGGAGCCCAGTGTCCGGGTCGTGTAGGCGCATTCCGTGTAGATGTACCCGGACCTGAGCTTGGCCGTGTCCGAGGCGGGTGTGGCGGTGCTGCCGCCGTGCGGCTTGTGCACGAAGTACGTGGTGCCCACGGGGAGACTGAGCGAACGCTGCGGGTAGTTCTTGCCGCTGCTGCACGGCTTGAAGCCGATCCCGAGTGTGTCGGCGAGCGAGTACGCCTTGCAGCTGCCGCATCCCTTGAGGGTGAAGCTGCCGGTGACCGGGCCGGTGTAGAGGACGGTCACGTCGTCCGGGCTGTCGTTCTTGACCGTGACGGAGATGCTGCCGCCGGAGGCGGTGGTGGGCAGCTTCTTCCCGGCGGCCGGCAGGGTCTGGGCCACCTCTGCGCCGATGGCGATCTTCTTGGCGCGATCCCGGTTCCCGCCGTTCTTGTTGTCGGTGACGTACTGCTCCATGGTCTTCTGTGCCGCGTCGAAGTCACCGTCCTTGTACTGGTCGACGCCGCAGGCGTACTCCCCCGCGTCGCCGCTCCGGTCGGCACGGTCGGCGGACTTCGAGAGGCCGTCCCCCGCGCTCCCGGCCGTCCCCGACAGGTCGGTGATCCGGGTGTTCAGTTCACGCAGCTGCTCGACCGCGGTGCAGGGTCGGCCGCCGTTCACGTCGTTCTCGGCATTCTTCACGGCCGCGTCCACGGCGGGTGCGACCTTGGCCGAGGACGCAGACTGCGGGAAGGTGCCCAGCAGGTCCCCGAAGCGCGTGACCCAGTCCGCCCGGCCGCCCGCCAGAGCGGCCGAGCCGCATTCGTACAGCGAGGTCGCGAGCCGGTCGTCGGGCCATTGCGCCAGCGAGCCGAGCTGCTTCTTCGGCATGGTCCCGGGCACGGTGCGCAGGTACTTGAGCGGCTCGACGGCGTCGCAGTACTCCTTGTGGCCGTAGGCCGCGCCCACGGTGGTGTAGTAGGTGCGCATGCGGTCGGGTACCTGGTCGGCGGCGCGGGAGCCGGCGTGGTCGACCGCGAGGTCCCGGTAGATCCCCAGGGCCTCCCGGTAGTCGCCCTGCGCCGTGGCGAACCTGTGCCGGCCGGCCGCCGTCACCATCCGGTCGGCCTGGTCGAGGCGGTCGAGGAGCGCCTGCTGCACGGCTTCCTCGTGCGCGTCGTCGTACCACACAACGCCCCCTGCCGGTACGGCGAGCAGCACCACGCCCAGCAGGAGGGCGAGGGGCGCCCGGCCCGGCCGGGTGAGCCGGGTGCGCAGCCCGGCGAGCGCGCCGTGGACGGCGGCCAGCAGCAGGAGCAGGACGTAGACGGTGAGCGCGGCGCCCGGCACACCGTCGGCGTCGGCGGGCAGGGCCACCAGCAGCAGGACGACGGTTGCCACCCAGCAGGCAGCCATCAGGACCCATCTTCGCAGGAGTGCGTATCCGAGCCCGAGTCCACTCAGGTTGAGCACCGCGACCGCGGCCGCTCTCAGGCCGTCCGGCGGCGCGGGCGGCGGGGCCGAGGGCATCGGCGGTACGGCGAATCCCTGGCTGGGACCATATGGATTTTCGGACATGGTGGGCTCCCCCCGTCAACTGCCCCCGTATGACTGCGGATCGGCAGTTTAGGGCCGACGGCGCGGGGCCCGACAGAGGGGCCGGCACGGGCGGAGGGATGCGCAGACCCACGCGAAGGCCCTCCGCCCGTGCCCCTGTCAGCGGCGCAGGGCGGCCAGGTTGCGGTAGCCGATCGCCGCGTTTTCGAGGGACTGCCCCGGGTCGGTGGCGCTCGGGGCGTTGTCCTGCTCGACCATCGGGTTGTGGTAGTTGCGGTCGCCCACGCGGGAGAAGAACGTGGTGTAGTCGATGACGCCGGTGCCGAACGGGACCATGTCGTAGCCCATCCCGTTGGCGGTGTTGACGACGCCGTCCTTGGCGTGGAACAGCGGGTAGCGCTTGTTGTGGCGGGTGACCGGGCCGGCCGGGTCGAAGACGTTCGTCTTCGTGGAGCCGTCGTGGGCGGTGTAGGTGCGGAACTTGTACTGGGCGACGTGTGCCCAGAAGACGTCCATCTCCAGCCAGACGAGCCGTGGGTCGGTGACGGACAGGAAGTACTCCAGTTTGCGGATGCCGGAACTGCGGGTCGGGCGGCCCTGTGCGTCCAGCGGTCCGCCGTCGAGCAGGAAGTCGTAGGCCGCGTCATGGTTGTGCGTGTACAGCTTGAGGCCGGCGCGGCGGGCGAGCGCGCCGAGGGCGTGCCACTTGTCGGCGGCTACGTCCCAGTCCGCCTTGTAGGGGCTGCTGGTGGGGTCGGCGCCGGTGCCCATGTGGGCCATGCCGAGGATGTTCGCGATCTCCAGGTGCCTTTTGAAGGTGTCCAGGTCAGGGGTGGTCAACGGCCAGGGTCCGGGGATGAAGCCGTGGTTGCCCTGGGCGCGCAGCCCGTTGTCGTCCAGCCAGCGGCGCAGCAGCCTGGCCCCCGCCTCGGACTCCAGGCTCGCGCCGCCGGGTGCGTTCGCGTGCTGACCGTAGCCCGCGAACTCGACCTGGCGGTAGCCGAAGTCGGCGAGCTGCTCGAAGACGGCGCGGAAGCCGGAGGGCAGCGAGGTGGACAGCGGGTCACGGCCGATGGCGTCGCGCACGGTGTAGAGGATGATGCCGCGCTTGTCCGCGGGGACGAGCGCGTGCCCTCTGCCGGTGCCGCCGGACCGCGGTGCGGCCTGCACGGGGCTCGCGCCGAGGACGGGCGCGGCGATCGCGCCGGCCGCAACGGCGGTACAGGTGCTCAGGAAGCTGCGACGGCCGATACCGAGGCTGCGGCGGAGCTGGTCGTCGCTGTGATGCGTGGTGTTCACGGGTGCCTTCCTTCGGACGGGTTGTCGGTGCCGAGACCGGCGAGGCGGAGCAGGAGTGACTTCACGTCGGTGGCCGCGATGCGATCGCCGACGGCGCGGGGGGTGGAGCACAGCAGGAGCGGACCGTCGTCGTCGCTCGTGGGCAGGCGGCCGTGGCTGCCTCGGACGGGTGCGGGGTCGAGGGACACGACCGCCATCCGGTAGCGCGACCCCAGCTTCTTGCGGGCGAGCGCGGTCGCGGCCTGCCGCAGCGGCGAGCGGCCTCGGCGAGGCGCAGCTCCCAGACGGAGATCGGCCCCTGGGCGCCGGGGTGCTGCGGCCTCGGCCAGAGCCTGGTGGAACCAGGCGCGGGCGGCCGGGTCGAGCCGGCTGTCCAGGTGGTCACGGAGGGCGTCCGGGCCGCCGTCCGAGCGGGTCATGGGGTGCTCCCTTCTGGCGCCGCGGCCCGGATGCCGGTGGCCGCCGCGCGGCGGAGGAACGGCAGGGAGGTCTCGGCGTGCCGGGGGCCGGCGTGGGAGTGGCGGGGCAGTTCCACGACGGTGAGACCGCGGTAGCCGGAGGAGGCCCGGGCGGCGAGGACGGACGGGAAGTCGATCTCGCCCTGTCCGAACGGCAGATGGTCGTGGACACCGCGCCGCATGTCCTCGATCTGCACATGCCGCAGCCAGGGCGCCGAGGCGCGCACGCAGTCGGCGGGCGGGAGGGGTTCGAGGCACTGGCAGTGGCCGATGTCGAGGGTGAGGCCGAGGGCGGTCGGGTGGCCGAGCAGCCGGCGGAGGTGGTGGAAGTCGGCGAGGGTGGCGAGGAGGTGGCCGGGCTCGGGTTCGACCGCGAGCGGGATGCCGGCGGTGGTCGCGGCGTCCAGGACGGGGGCGAGGGAAGCGGCGAGCCGCTGCCAGGCCGTGGCTGGGTCACTGCCGGGCGGCACGGTTCCGCTGAAGCAGTGCACGGCGTGTCCGCCGAGGTCGGCGGCCACCTGGACGGCCCGCAGGAGCAGGTCCACCCGGCGGGCCCGCGCATCGGGGTCCGGGTCCAGGAGCGAGGGGCCGTGCTTGCGGCGCGGGTCGAGGACGTACCGGGCGCCGGTCTCGACGTAGGGGCAGCCGGCGCGCAGGGCGGCCGCCGCGTAGAGCGAGCTGGGCGGCGGTTCGGGGCCGGTGGGGGCCGGTTCCGTGGAGGCGACGTTCACGACCACCGCGCGCTCCAGGCCGCGGCGTCGGACGAAGGCCTGGATGTCGGCGGCGAACGCGGCGATCAGCTCGTCCGCGTCCCGGGTGTCGCCGGCGAGTGGGCCGCCGGGCCTGATCTCTCGGTCGGCGGCGGCCAGTTCGGCCGACACCGCGATGGGGAGACCGGGTGGCAGGACGCCTGAGGCCGCGAGCGTCTCCGCGCGCTTCGGGAGCGGGCAGTCCACGGTGTCGTGGCCGCCGAAGACGAGAGAGGCCAGCGGTGGCAGGGCGCTCTGCGTGAACACGGAGGTCTCGGTGACGAGACGGGTGGGCGGGCGCAGGCCGGCGGTCACGGCTGCGCAGCCCGCGACGACGGTGGTGGCGACCGAGCCGCGTGCCCCGATCAGCCATACGCCGACGCCCGGTTCGTTGGAATCGGAGACGGAAACGGACGCGGACATGGGCAGCCTCCTTGTCGTGCGCGTCGTGCGCGTCGTGCGCGAGTCCCTGGCCGGGTCGGCCGGAAGACGGTGGGCGGGAGTACGGCGTCTCCCGCCCACCGCCGCTCAGTTGCCCTGGGCGGGCAGTTCCTTGATCCGGATGTCGCGGAAGGACACCCGGTCGTCGGCTCCGTGGTTCTGGAGGCCGAGGTGTCCGTCGGTGAGGCTCCGGGCCGGATCGGCGTTGGTGAAATCGTTGATCTTCACGCCGTTGAGCCAGACGCGGAGACGTTCGCCCTCCACGCGGATCTCGTACGTGTTCCACTCCCCCGCCGGATTCAGCGCACGGTCGCGCTTGTTCGGATCGGCGGACTGGAAGCCGTAGACGGATCCGGTGGTCTTCTCGGGCACGTCCGTGGCGTCGATCTGGATCTCGTAGCCGTTGTCCACGGCCGACCACGAGTCGTCCGAGGGCGGGAAGCCCACGAACACACCGGAGTTGTCGTCGCCGGCCGTCTTCCAGTCGAGCTTCAGCGAGTACGAGGCGAAGCCCGAGGTCGCGTACCAGAGCAGGCCCATGCCGCCCGACGACGTGAGCGTGCCGTCGTCGGCCAGGGTGAACGAGCCCGGGCCCGCCTGCCGCCAGCCGTCCAGGGACGTGGCCGTTCCGTCGAAGAGCGGCCGGTAGCCGTTCTCCGGGCGGCAGTCCGCCCGGGCGTCGCCGACGGCCCAGCGGATCCCGCCCAGAAGGTGGGCGCGGAAGGCGGGTTCGGCGTAGGACTCCTTGGTGTGGCCGCCCCCGGTGTAGAAGGCACGGCCGCCCTGGTGGTCCTGGCACCAGGCGATCGGGTGGTCCCCGTTCATGGTGCCGCCCGTGTACGACGACTCGTCGAGCGCGGCGAGGACGTGGGCCCGGTCCCGCGGGTCCGAGCGGTAGTCGTACCACTCGTCGGTGCGCTCCCAGGTCCGTGCCAGTGCCGATGTCGCCGGGTGGGCGCGGTCCTCGACGTGTACGGTGGCCGGCTGGATCGCCGGGTGTGACTGGAAGTAGGCGCCGGCGAGGCCGCCGTAGAACGCCCAGTCGTACTCGGTGTCGGCGGCCGCGTGGATGCCGACGTAGCCGCCGCCGTGGTGGATGTAGTCCTCGAACGCGTTCTGCTGCCCGGTGTCGAGGACGTCTCCGGTGGTCGAAAGGAACACGACCGCGTCGTAGCGCCTCAGGTTGGACCGGGTGAACGCGCCCGCGTCCTCGGTGACGTCGACCGCGAAGCCGCCGCTCTCGCCGAGTTCCCGTACGGCGGCCACGCCGTCCGGGATCGAGTCGTGGCGGAAGCCGGCCGTCCTGGAGAAGACGAGGACCCGCTTGCCGTCGTCCGCGTCGTGGGACGCGGCCGGTACCGAGGCACAGCCGAGGAGCAGTACGGCTCCCGCGACGGCACTCAGAGCTCGCATGTGGTTGTCCTCCCCTCAGCCGGTCGTGAAGGCGAAGTCGTCGAGGTCGTAGAGGGTGCCGCTGCCGCCCTTGAACACCAGGTAGAGCGTGGTGGTGCCGCGCGGTGCGCGGGACAGTCCGGCGGTGACGTCCTGATAGGTCTCCCAGCCCCCGGTCACGGGCACGGTGGCTTTCCCGAGCAGGGTGCCGGTGGCCGAGCCGGCGCGGACCTCCAGGGTGCCGCCGGCGCCTGCCGAGGCGACACGGGCGGTGATCTTCGTGGCGTTGTCCAGGGCGTACGGGGTGAAGGCGATCCAGTCGCCGTTGCCGATGTCACCGACGACCTTTGCGCCGTGGGCGGTGGCCCTTGCGGTCACCGCGACGCCGGAGCCGGTCCCGAAGTGTTCGGCCTGACGGTGGCGGGGCTGCAGGACGTTCTGGTCGTGCGAGGTGAGCGGGGCCTGGCCGCCGCCTCCGCCGTCGGTGTACTCGGCGTCGAGCACCCCGAAGACGTTGGCGTCCTCGTCATGGCCGCCGTCGGCGCTGGTCTGGATGGTGCCCGAGCAGCCTTGGGCCGAGGTGAGCGGGTGGCCGTGGGTGTCGTGGCCGAGGATGAAGGTGACCTTGACCTTGGAGCAGTCGACGGTACGCCCGTCCTCGGGGTCGGTGACGGTCACCCTGAACGGGATGGCGTCGCCGAAGCTGAACAGCTGCCCGTCCTTCGGGGTGTCGAGGACGACCTTGGGTGCGGTGTTGCCGACGACGACCTGGACGCTGGCACCGCCGGTGCGGCCGGACGGGTCCTTGGCGGTGACGGTGGCGGTGTAGGTGCCGTTCTTCTTGTACCTGTGGGTGGGGTCGGCGGCCGTGGAGGTGCCGCCGTCGCCGAAGTCCCAGCTGTAGGTCAGCGCGTCACCGTCCTGGTCGGTCGTGCCCGCCGAGGAGAACCGGACCTTCAGCGGGGCCTGGCCCGAGGTGCGGTTCGCTGCGGCCTCCGCCGACGGGGAGTGACCGTCGGTCGCGTTCTCGATGCGGTACAGCGCCGAGTGCTCGTCGCCGCCGAACCAGGCGGTGCCGTAGTCCAGGACGTACAGCGCGCCGTCCGGGCCGAAGGCCATGTCCATCACCTGGGTGCCGCTCCAGGGAATGTCGTCGATCGACTGCACGGTGCCGTCGGTGCCGCTCGTGATCCGCTTGATCCAGCGGCGGCCGAACTCCCCGGCGAAGAAGTCGCCGTCGTAGGCCTCGGGGAACTTCACGGGCGAGTCGAGGGCGGGGTCGTAGTGGTAGACCGGGCCGCCCATGGGGGACTCGGAGCCGTCGCCGAACTCCGGTACGGACGGGCCGTCGTACGGGACCCAGGCGGGCTGTGCCGGGGGCAGGTCGGTCAGGCCGGTGTTGTGCGGTGAGGTGTTCTTCGGTGCCGCGCAGTCGAAGGAGGCGCCGGAGGTGCGGGTGGCGAAGTCGAAGTCGGCGTAGGCGTCGTTGGCGCCGGTGCAGTACGGCCAGCCGAAGTTGCCCGTGGCGGTGACGCGGGCGAACTCGACCTGGCCGGCGGGGCCGCGGTTCGGGTCGGCGGCGCCGGCGTCGGGGCCGTAGTCGCCGACGTAGAGGATGCCGGTCTTCTTGTCGACGCTGAACCGGAAGGGGTTGCGGAAGCCCATCGCGTAGATCTCGGGCCGCGTCCTGTCGGTACCGGGCGGGAAGAGGTTGCCGTCGGGTATGGAGTAGGTGCCGTCGGCGCCGACCTTGATGCGGAGGATCTTGCCGCGCAGGTCGTTGGTGTTGCCGGCGGTCCGCTGGGCGTCGAAACCGGGGTTGCGGTCGGCGCGCTCGTCGATCGGGGTGTAGCCGTCCGACTGGAAGGGGTTGGTGTCGTCGCCGGTCGACAGGTACAGGTTCCCGGCCGCGTCGAAGTCGATGTCGCCGCCCACGTGGCAGCACAGGCCGCGGGTGGTGGGGACGTCGAGGATCTTCCTCTCGCTGGTGGTGTCGAGGGTGCCGTCGGTCTTCAGCACGAAGCGGGAGAGCCGGTTCACACCGTCGAAGGGCGCGAAGTCGGCGGCGGTGCCGGTCTCCGGGGCGTCGCCCGCGGGCGTGTCCAACGGGGGCGCGTAGTAGAGGTAGACGAAGCGGTTGTCGGTGAAGTCCGGGTCGACGCCCACGCCTTGGAGTCCCTCCTCGTCGTGGGAGTAGACGTCGAGCCTGCCCGCGAGCCTGGTGTTGCCCGCGGCGTCGGTCAGGTGCAGTTCCCCGTCGCGCGAGGTGTGCAGGACCGAGCGGTCGGGGAGGACGGCGAGCGACATGGGCTCGCCGACCTCCGCCTCGCCCTTGGCGAGGGTGACCTGCTGGAAGTCCTCGGCCGCCGCGTTCGTGTCCCGGTCGGCGACGGCTGCGCCGGCCTGGGGGGCGGTGAGGGTCAGGGTCGCGCCCGCGAGGAGTGCGCCGCTGAGCAGCGCGAGCGTCCTGCGCAGACGTGATCTGCGGGTTCCGGTGGTGGTGATGCGGTCGTTCCCGTGCACGAAAGGCCTCCAGAGCGGGGCTGGTTGTACGGGCGTTGCGAGCGCCGGGATGCGCCGTCATCCCGGAGAGGTGACTACTGACCCTGCTGTTGCGGTCAGTGGGAGAAGGCCGCGTCGAAGGAGGCCGACGGCGGCTCGAAGTCGTATGCCTTGAGGCGGGTGAGGGCCTCGGGGGCGCCCTGGAGCCGGTCCATGCCGGCGTCCTCCCATTCCACGGAGACGGGGCCCCGGTAGTCGATGGACCGCAGCATGCGGAAGACGTCCTCCCAGGGGACGTCGCCGTGGCCGGCGGAGACGAAGTCCCAGCCGCGGCGCGGGTCGCCCCAGGGCAGATGGGAGCCGAGGCGGCCGTTGCGGCCGTCGAGGCGCTTGCGGGCCTCCTTGCAGTCCACGTGGTAGATCCGGTCACGGAAGTCCCACAGGAAGCCGACCGGGTCGAGGTCCTGCCACACGAAGTGGGAGGGGTCGAAGTTCAGGCCGAAGGCCGGGCGATGGCCGAGCGCGTCGAGGGCGCGGTGCGTGGTCCAGTAGTCGTAGGCGATCTCGCCGGGGTGGACCTCGTGGGCGAACCGTACGCCCTCCGTGTCGAAGACGTCGAGGATCGGGTTCCAGCGCTCGGCGAAGTCCTCGTAGCCGCGCTCGATCATCGGCTCGGGGGCGGGCGGGAACATCGCGACCAGGTGCCAGATCGCGGAGCCGGTGAAGCCGATGACGGTGTCGACGCCGAAGGCGGCCGCCGCGCGGGCGGTGTCCTTCATGCGTGCGGCCGCGCGCCGCCGCACCCCCTCGGGGTCGCCGTCCGCCCACACCTCGCCGGGCAGGATCGCCCGGTGGCGTTCGTCGATGATGGCATCGCAGACGGCCTGGCCGACGAGATGGTTGGAGATCGCCCAGCACTTCAGGCCGTACTTGTCGAGGAGTTGCCGGCGGGAGGCGAGGTATGCGGGGTCGGCGAGTGCCTTGTCGACCTCGAAGTGATCGCCCCAGCAGGCGAGTTCGAGACCGTCGTAGCCGAAGTCGCGAGCGAGCCGGCAGACCTCCTCCAGGGGCAGGTCGGCCCACTGGCCGGTGAACAGGGTGAACGGGCGCGGCATGGGCGTGCCTCCTCAGTCCGCGACGGACGTGTAGACGGAGTTCTTCTCGGCGCTCTCCTCCACCGCCGCCAGGACGCGCTGGACCTGGAGCCCGTCGGCGAAGGACGGCTCGGGGCGGCGGCCCGCGGCCACGGCGTGGACGAGGTCGCGGGCCTGGTGGACGAAGGTGTGCTCGTAGCCGAGTCCGTGGCCCGGCGGCCACCAGGCGTCCAGGTAGGGGTGGTCGGGTTCGGTGACGAGGATGCGGCGGAAGCCGGCCTCGGTGCCCGGTTCGGTGGCGTCGTGGAACCACAGCTCGTTGAGGCGTTCCAGGTCGAAGGCCAACGAGCCGCGCTCGCCGTTGAGTTCGATCCGCAGGGCGTTCTTGCGGCCGGTGGCGTAACGGGTCGCCTCGAAGGAGGCGAGGGCGCCGCAGGCGAACCGGCCGGTGAACAGGGCGGCGTCGTCCACGGTGACCGCACCGGTGGTGCCCTGCCCGGCCACCGCGGCCAGTCCACCGGTGGCACCGGTGGGCAGCGGCCGTTCCCGGACGAAGGTCTCGGTCAGGCCGGACACCCCGGCCAGCCGCTCCCCCGCCAGATACTGGGCGAGGTCCACGATGTGTGCGCCGAGGTCGCCGAGCGAGCCGGAGCCCGCCAGTTCCTTGCGCAGCCGCCAGGTCAGCGGGAAGTCCGGGTCCACGAGCCAGTCCTGGAGGTACGTCACCCGGACGTGGCGCAGGGTGCCGAGCCGGCCGTCGGCGACCATGCGCCGGGCGAGGGCGGTGGCGGGCACCCGGCGGTAGTTGAAGCCGACCATCGCCAACTGGCCGCGGGAGTGAGCCTCTTCGGCCGCCCGGGTCATGGCCTCGGCCTCTGCGACGGTGTTCGCGAGGGGCTTCTCGCACAGGACGTGTTTGCCGGCGGCCAGCGCGGCGAGCGCGATCTCGGCGTGGCTGTCGCCAGGGGTGCAGATGTCGACCAGGTCGACGTCGTCCCGGGCGATCAGCGCGCGCCAGTCGGTCTCGGTCGCCGCCCAGCCGTACCGGTCCGCCGCCGTGCGTACGGCGGTGGCGTCGCGGCCGCAGATCACGGCCAGGACCGGCAGCCGGGGCAGGTCGAAGACCCGGCCCGCGGTGCGCCAGCCCTGGGAGTGGGCGGCGCCCATGAAGGCGTATCCGACCATGCCGACGCGCAGCGGGGGCCGTCCGGGCTCCCGCACGGACTCCGACGCGGTCTCCGGGACGGTCTCGGCCGACGCCTCCGGCTCCGGCTCCGGCTCCGCTGACTGCTGCGGCTGTTCCATGCGCTCGTCCTCCTCTTCGTCGTGGCGCGGTGGGGGGTGCGGGCGAGGCGCCTCACCGGAAGCCGGTGGGCATGTACTGGTCGACGTTGTCCTTGTCCACGACGGCCGAGTAGAGCGTGATCGAGGCGGGGATCTCGTACTCGGCGAGGCCGCCGACGCCCTTGCCCTGGCCGAGGGCGCGGGCGAGGTCGATCGCGGAGGCGGCCATGGTGGGCGGGTAGAGGACGGTGGCCTTCAGCACGCCGTTGTCCTGCTTGATGGCCTGGAAGGCGGAGAGCGCGCCGGCTCCGCCGACCATGAGGAAGTCGTCCCGTCCGGCCTGCTCGATGGCGCGCAGCGCGCCCACGCCCTGGTCGTCGTCGTGGTTCCACAGGGCGTCGAACTTCGGCTGGGCCTGCAGAAGTTGGGCCATCTTGGCCTGTCCGGACTCGACCGTGAACTCGGCCGCCTGGCGGGCCGCCTTGCGGATGTTGGGGTAGTTCTTCAGGGCGTCGTCGAAGCCCTGGGTGCGCTGCTTGGTCAGTTCCAGGTTGTCCAGACCCGCCAGTTCGATCACGCGGGCGTTCGGCCTGTCCTTGAGCTTCTCGCCGATGTAGTGGCCGGCGTTGAGGCCCATGCCGTAGTTGTCGCCGCCGATCCAGCAGCGGTACGCCTGCGCCGAGTTGAAGATGCGGTCGAGGTTGACGACCGGGATGCCGGCGCGCATCGCCTTCAGGCCGACCTGGGTGAGGGCCTTGCCGTCGGCGGGCAGGACGACCAGGACGTCGACCTTCTTGTTGATCAGGGTTTCGATCTGGCCGATCTGCTGGGCGGTGTCGTTGGAGCCCTCGGTGATCTCCAGGGTGACGTCGGAGTACTTCTTCGCCCGGCTCTGGGCGTTGTCGTTGATGGCGTTGAGCCAGCCGTGGTCGGCCTGGGGTCCGGCGAAGCCGATGGTGACGTGCTTGCCGGGCCTGTCGTCGGCGGCCGGCCGGGTGTCGGCTGCTGGGCTGTCGTCCTTGGTGTCATTGCTGGTGCAAGCCGTGAGGAAGGCTCCGGCGGACACCGCGGCGGTCCCGAAGAGCATTCCTCTGCGACTGGTGAGGCCGTGCGGGGCGCGGCGCGTGTGCTCTGACATGGCGGTGAACCTTTCCTCAGGTCGTTCTGGCGGTGCGGTGCTGGACCAGGACGGCAGCGACGATGATCGCGCCCTTGGCGATCTGCTGGACGTCGCTCTGCAGGTTGTTCAGGGCGAAGATGTTGGTGATGGTGGTGAAGACCAGCACGCCGAGCACGGAGCCGGTTATGGTGCCGCGGCCCCCGCTGAGCAGGGTGCCGCCGATGATCGCGGCGGCGATGGCGTCGAGTTCGTAGAGGTTGCCGTTGGTGTTCTGGCCGGAGCCGGAGAGCACGATCAGCAGGAAGGCGGCGATGCCGCAGCACAGCCCGGACAGCAGGTAGAGGTAGAGCCGCTGGCGGCGGACGTCGATGCCGGCGAGCCGGGCGGCCTCGGCGTTGCCGCCGACGGCGACCGTGCGGCGGCCGAAGGTGGTGCGGTTGAGCAGGAGCCAGCCGACGATCGTCACGATCGCGAACACCAGGACGAGCGGCGGGACGCCCAGGACGTAGGCGTCTCGCTCGCCGAGCCCGAGGACGCCGTCGACGGTGACGATCTGGGTGCGGCCGTCGGTGATCTGCAGCGCGAGGCCGCGTGCCGAGGCCAGCATGGCGAGGGTGGCGATGAACGGGACCATCCCGCCGTAGGCGATGAGCAGCCCGTTGACCAGTCCGCAGCCGAGTCCGACGACCACCGCGGTGAAGAGGATGCCCGCGAAGCCGTACTCCTGCGTGGCGACCGTGGTCGCCCACACGGAGGCGAGGGCGACGATCGCGCCGACGGAGAGGTCGATGCCGCCGGAGGTGATGACGAAGGTCATGCCGACGGTGACCACGCCGATCACCGACGCCTGGGTGAGGACGAGTTGGAGGTTGCGGGTGTCCAGGAACTCGTCGGGTTTGGTGATCCCTCCGATGACGACGAGTACGGCGAGCACGCCGAGCAGTGACAGGGTGCGGACGTCGGCGCGGGCCAGCAGGCCACGCCAGGGCGGGAGATGACCCGTCGACGGGATCTTGTCGGCGGCTTCCCGGGGCGGGGAGACGGGCTGCGTCATGACGCCGGGCTTCCTTCCATGACGAGGTCGAGGACTCGGTGTTCGTCCAGCTCCCGAGCGGGTGCGGTGTGCACGACCCGGCCCTCGCGGAGCACCAGCACGCGGTCGGCGAGGCCGAGGACCTCGGGCACCTCGCTGGAGACGAGGAGCACGGCGAGGCCTTCGACGGCCAGCCGGCGGACCACCGCGTACAGTTCGGCGCGGGCCCCGACGTCGACACCGCGGGTGGGTTCGTCCAGCAGCAGGACACGGCAGCCGCGCAGCAGCCAGCGGGCGAGAACGGCTTTCTGCTGGTTGCCGCCGGACAGGGCGCGTACGGGCGCGTCCGGGTTGTCGGGCCGCAACGACAGTTCGCGGGTGGCGGCGCGTGCGGCGCGCCGCTCGGCGCCCCGGTCGATCCAGCCGGCGCGGGAGAAGCGGGAGAGGGTGGAGACCGAGACGTTCCGGGTGACGGACTCCAGCATCAGCAGCGCCTGTGCCTTGCGCTCCTCGGGGGCGAGCCCGAGCCCGGCGCGCACGGCCGCGCGCACGCTGCCGGTCCTCAACGCCCGCCCGTCCACGAGGACTTGCCCTGCCGTGGGCTTCCGTGCCCCGTAGACCGTCTCCAGGATCTCCGATCGCCCGGAGCCGACGAGACCGGCGAGGCCGACGATCTCCCCCGGCCGTACGTCGAGGTCGAGCGGCGCGAACTCGCCGTCGCGGGCCAGTCCGCGGACCTGGAGCACGGGTTCGCTTTCGGGCGGTGCCGGTGGCCGCGCGGGAAAGACGTACTCGACGTTGCGCCCGGTCATCAGGGCGACGACGTCCCTGGTCGGGGTGGTCTTGGCGGGCAGTCCCCCCGCGACCGCCCGCCCGTCCTTGAGCACGGTCACCCGGTCGCCGATGCGCCGGATCTCCTCCAGGCGGTGGGAGATGTGGACGACGGCGACGCCGTCCGCGGTGAGGTCGCCGACGATGCGGAACAGGTTGTCGACCTCGTCCGGGTCGAGCGCCGCGGACGGCTCGTCCATCACGATGAGGCGCACGTCGTGGGAGAGGGCCCGGGCCATGGAGACGATCTGCTGCTGGGCCGCGGACAACTCCCCGACCCGGCGGGCCGGATCGATCTCCGGATGCCCGAGCCGCTTCAGCAGCCGTCCGGTCGAGGAGCGCGCCGCCTTTCCGCGTACGACGAACCCGGCGGCGGTCGGCTCGTGGCCGAGGTGGACGTTCTCGGCCACCGACAGGTGCTCCACCAGGTCGAGTTCCTGGTAGATGGTGGCGATGCCGAGGCGCATGGCGGCGATCGGCGAGCGCAGGGTGACGGGCTCGCCGCGCCAGCGGACGGTGCCGCCGTCCGGCTGGTGGGCGCCGGCCAGGACCTTGATGAGCGTGGACTTGCCGGCGCCGTTCTGGCCGAGCAGGCAGTGCACTTCACCGGCCTGGACGTCGAGGTCGACGCCGTCCAGGGCGCGGACGCCGGGGAACGACTTGGTGATCCCGGACATGCTGAGCAGCGGTGGTTCTGAAGCCATGTGGGTTCCCCTCGGCGGGCGTGCGGGCCGGTTTCAGGGCGTGCTGCGCCGGCGACCGGCCGCGTGCGACCGGGCACAGGCGTACTTCAGGCGGGGCGAGCGGTGTTCGTGCCGGGGCGGGTGGGGTCACGCTGGGGCGGTTGAGTGCGCGCGGGGCAGGTGCGCTCACGCAGGGACAGGTGTGTGCGGGGCAGGTGCGGTTGCCTAGGAGCGAGGGAGGTCGCTCGGGTGTGGCGTGTTCGCGTGGCTACACGAGTCAGTCGACGCGGTGAGGTCGGTTCGGACGGGTGGGCGGTGGTCGCCTAGGCGGGTGAGAAGAGGTGATCGCTGATCAGGCGGGCTGCGCCGATCACGCCGGCGCTCCCGCCCAACTCCCCCAGGACGATGGGCAGGTTGCCGGTCGCCAGAGGCAGCGACTGGCGGTAGACCTGGGTGCGGATCGCGGCGAGCAGGGTGTGGCCGAGGCCGGTCACCCCGCCGCCGATCACCACCAGGCCGGGGTTGAAGAAGGAGACGAGTCCCGCGATGACCTGGCCGACGCGGGTGCCGCCCTCGCGGATCAGGTCGAGCGCGGTGGCGTCGCCCGCGGCGGCCGCGGCGGCGACGTCGACGGCGGTGAGGGTGCCGTTCGCCGCCAGCCGGGCCGCGAGTTCGGCGGACAGGCCCTGTCCGGCCGCCTGCACCGCGTCACGGGCCAGGGCGGCGCCGCTGAAGTGGGCTTCCAGACAGCCCCGGTTGCCGCAGGCGCAGGGACGGCCGTCGGGTACGGCCTGGATGTGGCCGATGTCCCCGGCGCTGCCGGTGGTGCCCCGGTGGACCTTTCCGCCGGCGACGATGCCGCAGCCGATACCGGTGCCGATCTTGACGCAGAGGAAGTCGGCGACGGTGCGGGCGACCCCGGCGTGCTGTTCCCCCATGGCCATGAGGTTCACGTCGTTGTCGACCATGACCGGGCAGCCGAGTTCCTGGCTGAGCGCCTCCCGTACGGGGAAACCGTCCCAGCCGGGCATGATCGGCGGGGCGACCGGGACGCCCTCGGGGAAGCGCACGGGTCCGGGGACGCCGATGCCGGCTCCGTCGAAGCCCTCGGCGAGCCCGGTGGCCTTCAACTTTCCGGCCATGTCCAGGACTTGCTCGAAGACCGCGACGGGTCCCTCACGGACATCCATCGGCTGGTTGAGGTGGCCGAGGATCTCCAGCTCGGCGTTGGTGACGGCGACGTCGACCGAGGTCGCGCCGATGTCGACGCCGAGGAACCTGAGGCTCGGATTGAGCCGGACGTTGTGGGAGCGGCGGCCGCCGCGCGAGGCGGCGAGTCCGTCGGCCACCACCAGGCCCGTCTCCAGCAGCCGGTCCACCTCCACGGCCAGCTTGGACCGGGACAGGTCGACCTGGTCGCCGAGCTGGGCACGGGAGTTGGGTCCGCCGTCGCGCAGGAGCTTGAGCAGGCGGGCCTGGTGCGCGTTCGCCGGTCGTGCCGTCATACGTCTCACGAGCCCCTCCCCGCCAGTATTCGGCCACCAGTGTCTGGCTTTCGTAGGGAAAGTAGCAGCGGCTGCCGGACCTGGGAAGAAGTTGAACAAGGATTACCGCCTACTTTCTCCACTCTCAGGACAAAGGCCAGCTGGGGGCTCGCGTCACCGCATGCGTCCGCGACGCTCCCGCACGTGGCCGCTCGCCTGCGCGGCAGGGCAGGAGTCCGCAGCCCTCCGGGCGCCCCGGCCGCTGCCACGTGACACTTGGGGAAAGCGACCGACGAGCAGGGCCGGGAGGCGAGGGCGGTGATCGCCGTCAACCCGACGGACAGCGCCTCGCTGCTCGCTGCCTTCGGCGCGCTGGGCGTCCTGGTGGTGATCTTCGCCGAGTCGGGCCTGCTGGTCGTCGGCTTCTTCCTGCCGGGTGACACGCTCCTGTTCCCGGCCGGCGTACTGTGCGCGGCAACCGCCCGACACGCGCCGCGGCTGGAGCTGTGGCAGGTGCTGCTGTGCGCGGCCGTGGGCGCCGTGGCGGGCGCTCAGGTGGGATATCTGCTCGGGCGGCACGGCGGGCGCCCGCTGCTGGCCCGCACCTCGAACCGCCGCGTACAGGAGAACGCGGCACGGGCGGAGCGGCTCCTGGCCCGCTACGGATACCGCAAGGCGCTCGTGATCGGCCGCTTCGTCCCGATGCTGCGGACGGTTCTGCACCCGGCGGCCGGCGCCCTGGGCGTGCCCCTGCGGACGTTCACCCTCTGGCAGACGGTCGGCGGCCTGCTCTGGTCCCAGAGCCTGGTCCTCGCCGGCTATCTCCTGGGTTCGTCGGTCTCCCCCGTCGACCACTACCTGCTGCCGGTGGTCGCCGTGATCGTCGCCCTCTCCCTGCTGCCCCTGCTGACGGAGGCCCGGCACACACGCCGCGAACGACGGGACCGCTCACGCCCGACCGGCAGTTGACGTCAGTGACGCGTCCGCGCTCCCCGAATCCGAGGCGCCCCGATCACCGATCCGATCCGGCGAATCCCTTGCCCACTATTTGCCATATATCCCTTTTGTCCGATTACCCTGGGCGGCTGTTGTCCCGTACCTGCCCCGCAGGCTCGGGAAGTCGGGCGGAGGGAAGGAACAGGGAAGGCATGCGCAGCGCACCGAAGAACGCCCTTGCGATGCCGATCGGCCGAACCGATTGCGCCGATGCCGCGCGGGCGACCGTGGCGGCCGGGCTGACCTGGCAGGTGTGTGTGACCCTGCTGCACACCCCCCACCCGTACGTCGGCGCCGTGGCGGCACTGCTCATCGTCGAGGCGACGGTGGTACGCACGGTCACCGCGGCGGCCCGGTACGCGGCCGGGTGCCTGCTCGGCGTCGTCATCGCCGTGCCGGCCGCCCTGTTCGCCGAGCCCGGCATGGCGGGGCTCGGCGTCGTCGTCTTCGCCTCGGCCCTGCTGGCCCGGCGCGAGTTCCTCGGCCACCAGGGACTGCATCTGCCGACGACGGCGCTGATCACCTTCGCGCTGGTCCGCGGCCGTCATCCCGCCGAGCTGGCCTCCCACGTCGCGGAGATCATGCTGGGCATAGCCATCGGTCTGGCGTGCAGCGCGTTGCTGTTCCCGGCCGTGCGGGTGCGATCGGCGGAGCGGGCGCTGGAGAGACTGCGCACGCAGCTCGCCCGTCACCTCGACGGTCTGGCCGACGCCCTCACCCGGCGGGAACGGCCACAGAACGTGCTCGGATCCGCCTGGGAGCACGAACTCGACACCGCGCTGGCGGACGCGCGTACCGCCGTGGACGAGGCGCACGAGAGCATGCGGTGGAACGTACGGCCGACAGCGCGGCGCCGTCGCTGGCACCTGGACGGTCGTGTCCTGCGGGCGCTGGCCGATGTGGAACAGCAGGTGTGCGCCGCGGGACGGCTGCTGGACGCACAGTCCGCGGTGGGCCGGCCCGACGCGGTGAGCCCCGCGCCCGCCGACGGCTTCGCACAGCCGTACGCGCGGCTGCTGCGTACGACGGCCCTGTGCGTCTACGACTGCCGGGGCGGCCGGCCCCACCCCGCTCTGCCCGCCGCACGGCACGCCCTCGCGCGTCTCGGCAGGCCCGGCTGCGATCCGCCGGTCGACCGCGACGAGGACCGCCATCTCGTCCGTCACCTGGATGCGGTCCTGTCCTGCCTGACGACGTCCGTGCCCGCCCCCGTCCGGCCACCGGGCCGACACCACCGGACGACCGGCCCGCTCCGGCCCTCCCGGCGACGATGACCTCCCGCCCCACCGATCACCGCCACCCCGGCACGGACGCCACCGCACCGCACCACACCCCGGCCGGGTCCCGTCGCCTACTGGCACTGACCCCCGTCCTGCTCCTGGTGGCCGTCGCCGTCACCGACCTCCTCACGCCCGACTGGCTGCACGTCTCGCCGGTGATGGCCGCCGTGCCGGTCCTGGCCACCGCCCTGCTCCCGCTGTGGGCGACGGCGGCCCTGGCCGGCGCGGCGCTCTGCGTGACCGCGCTGCTGCAGCTGGTCTCGGGCCGGCTCGGCCGCCCGGACTCGGACGTCGTCCTGGGCAGCCTGGCCGTGGTCGGGCTCGCCTCCCTCGCCGCGTGCGCCCTGCACCGGCGCCGAGAACGGCGGCTGCGCCGGATCCGCTCCGTCGCGGAGACCGCCCGGCGAGCGCTGATGCACCCGCTCCCCGACCGGATCCACTCGGTGGCCCTGTGCGGCGTGTATCTGCCGGCCGACTCGGAGGCGCGGATCGGCGGCGACTTCTACGAGGCGCTGCAGACTCCGTACGGCACCCGGATCCTCGTCGGCGACGTGCGGGGCAAGGGGCTGACGGCCGTCGAGTCCGCCGCGAACCTGCTCGGCGCGTTCCGCGAACTGGCCGACCGTGAGGTGTCCCTGACCGAGGTGGCCGAGCGGCTGGACCAGCACGCTCGGCGGCAGATCGCGGCGCTGGACGGCCAGGGCACGGGCGCGCTGTTCACGGAACGGTTCGCAACCGCGCTGCTGGTGGAGTTCCCGCCCGGCGAGGCGGTGGCGCGCATCGTCCGCTGCGGCCATCCCGAACCGCTCCTCGTCCGGGCGGGCGAGGTCCGTTCCCACGAGCCCGGCCGCCCCGGGGCGCCCCTCGGGCTCGGCGACCTCCTGGACGCGGCACCGGTCGCGCAGACGGTGCCGTTCTCCCCGGGCGACCGGCTCCTCCTCTACACGGACGGGTTCATCGAGGCCCGGGACCGGCTGGGCCGGTTCTACGACCTGCCCGCCCATGCCCGCGCGCACGCCCACCGCCCCCTGCCGTCCATGGTCTCCGCCCTCCGGCACGCCCTCCTCCACCACGTCGACGGCGACCTCGGCCACGACGCGGCGCTGGTGGCACTGGAACGGCTGCCGTGACAGCGTCCGACAGGACCTAGGGCACGAGCTTGCGTCCCTCCTCGATCGCCATCGCCGCGAACGCGACGGTGTCCCGCAGCCGCGCGAGCGGCTCGCCCCCGTACGCGGGGGTCCCCGCACCGGAGCCGGTGCGTATGCGGAGTGCTTCGCCGACGATGGGATGCCAGCGCTCGCCGAAGGCGGTAAGAGCGTGTTGCCCGGCGCCGGTCTTGGACGTGAGCCGGTCGGTGGCCAGCAGGTGATGCAGGCGCGCGACACCGAGCACGAACCACGCGGTGACCCACTCGCCCCGCTCGGGCGGGCCGGAGAGCACCCAGTCCTCCCCCGCGCGGAGTTCGTCGAGCGACGGCGTCCAGAACGTGGACAGATTGGCGTGGGAGTAGGCGCGCAGAACACTCTGGTCCGCCCAGATGTCGTTCGCCGTCAACCGCGGACCCCGCACCACAACGGCTTGCCGGGCGAGTTCGTGCCAGGTGACGGGGTTGCAGGCACGGCGGCCCGCCGGCTGGAAGTCCCACTCCAGGACGCACGGCACGTCCGGGCAGGCCTGTGGCGGGCCGGCCAGATCCGCGTGCGTGACGTGCAACCCGTCGAAGTGCGGCTGTGGATGACGCTCGCTCAGCTCATGGAAGACCCCGCGCAGTGCCTCCACCGACCCGGCCGAAGGACGCTCGCTCAGCACCGCCAGGAAGTCGATGTCACTCCGCCCGGGACGGAAGTCGCCGTACGCGAGCGACCCGTGCAGATACAGGCCCTCCACCAGCCCCGGGACCGCCTCGTCGGTCAACTGCAGGTAGGTCTCGACCGATCGACGGACCTCTTCAGGAAGCGCAGCCCATGCCATGACGGCCACGCTAGACGATCAGGGATGCCACCGACCCCGTGTGCGGTCACACCTCCCGCCCTTTCGCCGTGGCACCCAGTGCAGCGCCGCGAGGGCCAGGGATCCCACCGCCAGTGCCAGGAACTCCTTCCTGGCCGTCGCCGAGGAGGGCAGGCATGGGACTCCGCCCTGCACGCGACGCAGGCCGCGCGCGCTCCGCGTCGGGTTCGTGGCGAGCGCGGCCAACGAGGCGACGCAGGAGATCGTCGCCGCGTTCACCCGACGCCGGCCGGGCCGGCGTACCGAGCTGCGCCAGGCGCCCTGGACGAACCCCAGCGCCGGCCTGGCCACCGGGGACGTGGACGCCGCGCTGCTGCGGCTGCCCTTCCCGGGCCAGGAGGCTCTGCGCTTCGAGCCGCTCTTCGCCGAACCGCGCTGGGTCGCCCTGCCCGGCACGCACCCGCTGGCCGCGCGGGAGACGATCGCGTTCCGCGACCTGTGGGACGAGCCGTTCGTCGCCGCCCCGCCGGAGACAGCGGCGCGTGGCGCGTGGCGCGACTTCTGGCTGGCCGCCGACGAGCGCGAGGGCCACCCCGTGCGGGTCGGCGCGGTCACCGAGCAGCCCGACGACTGGCTGAGCGCGATCGCCAACGGGTACGGCATCGCCCTCGCACCGCAGTCCGCCGCACGGTTCCACGCCCGCCCCGGCGTGGTCTACCGCCCGGTCACCGGTGTGAGCCCCACACGGTGACGGGCGCCTGGACCCCCGCCGACGACCGCAATCCGGTGGTGCAGGACTTCGTCCGGTGCTGCCTCGACCTCGCGAAGCGGGCCTGAGCCGCCCGGCCTCCTGCGGGATCGACTGCTCAGCGTGTTCTTGTCCCCTGCCCGGAGCAATCCCGCTCCGCCGGAAGGGCGAGGGTCCGTGAGCGGTGTGACCGTGGTGGAAGGGATGCGCGGGTGCATCTCTGACGAGGAGGCGGAATGGCTCGGACAGGCGGCGTGAGGGGCGCGGCAGGTGCCGCCGTGGCGGACGACGACGCGTCGTACGCCGGCTCGGGCGATGCCTTCGCGCAGCTGAGCGGCGTCGCCGATGCCGTCCTCTACGAGGGGTACCTCCTCTACCCGTACCGCCGTTCCTCGACCAAGAACCGCGTCCGCTGGCAGTTCGGTGTACTGCTGCCCCGGAACTGGGCGGAGGCGGAGGGACCCGTCACCCCGGGCATCTCCGGCTCGGCGGATTCCTGGTACCAGCAGACCGAGTGCCTCCTGCGCGTACAGCGGCCCGGGGCCGTCGTACAAGTGCGGGTGCGCTACCTGCAGATGCAGCACAAGCAGGTGCAGAAGACCGGTGCGGACGGCCGGTGCCATCCGGTCGAGTCGTTGCGGACGGACGACGGGACGGCCCATCTCACCTTCGACGAGGCGGTGCCGCACGAGGTCCGCTTCGAGTGGCCGCTGGAGGATCTGCTGCGGGGCGAGTGCGTCGCCACGGCCGGGGCGCCGCCGGGCGAGGAGGCGCAGCCGCTGCCCGGGGGCGCCGGGCGAGTGGTACGGCGACGCGAGGAGGTCCGGGCGCGGACGACGGCCGCGGCCGAGCCGGTCGCCGACGGCCTGTGCCGGCTGCGCGTGCGCACCGAGAACACCGGGCACGCGCCGGATGCCGGGGCCGCTCGGGGCGACGCGCTGCGGCAGGCGCTGCTCGCCGCGCACACCCTCCTCGGCGGCGAGGGCGTGGAGTTCGTCTCGCCGACCGACCCGCCCGCCGGCCTCCAGGAGTCCGTGCGCGAGTGCCGCAACGCGTTCACCTTTCCCGTCCTGGGCGGCGAGCCGCAGGAGACGGGGCCCATCGGTCGGGTCGTCCTGTCCTCCCCGATCATCCTCCCGGACCGCCCGCAGGTGGCGCCGGAGAGTCCGGGCGATCTCCACGACGCGGCGGAGATCGACGAGATCCTGACCTTGCGCACGATGCTTCTGACGGACGAGGAGAAGGCCGAGGCGCGGGCCACCGACCCGCGTGCCGCGCGGATCCTCGACCGGGTCGACACCATGCCGGACGAGGTATTCGCCCGGCTGCACGGCGCCATCCGCTCGCTGACCCCGGTCGCGCCCGCCGCCCCCGAGGTCCCCGCCGAGCGGCCCGCCTGGTGGCAGGAGGGCGCCGACGAGGGGCTGTCCCCGACGACCGACACGGTCTTCGTGGACGGCGTCCCCGTCCGAGGCGGCAGCCGGGTACGGCTGCGGCCGCGCGTCCGGGGTGCCGACGCCCAGGACATGTTCCTGGCCGGCCGGAGCGCCCGGGTCGCGGCGCTCTTCCACGACGTGGACGGCAGCGTGCACCTCGCGGTGACCGTCGACGACGATCCCGCGGCCGAACTGCACGGCTGGTACGGCCGCTTCCACTACTTCCGGCCCGACGAGGTCGAACCGCTCGCACACGCGGACGCGCCGGCTCCCGCGGACCCGGTCCACCCACCCCGGCCGCAGTCCCCGCGGCCCCGACGTCCGGCCGGCGGGCCGGAGGAGGGACGGCTCGATGGACGCCCCTGACCCGACGGCGCACGCCCAAGTCCGACTCCGTGACCGACTGCAGCAAAGGCCTACGACATGAGCACCCAGAGCAGTACCACCGAGGAGCGCACGGGGATCGACGAGATCCACATCCTCTGGATCTCCGAGGGCATGAGCTGTGACGGCGACACCGTCTCCCTGACGGCCGCCGACCAGCCCTCCATCGAGGACGTGGTGCTCGGCCTCATCCCGGGCCTGCCGAAGGTCAACCTGGTCAACAAGGTGCTCTCGCCGAGCCTCGGCGGCGAGGACTTCCTCGCCCCGTACCGGGCGGCGGCCCGCGGTGACCTGTCCCCGTTCATCCTCGTCATCGAGGGTTCGATCCCGAACCAGAACATCATCGACGGCGAAGGCTACTGGACGTCCTTCGGCAACGACCCGGAGACCGGTGAGCCGCAGACCCTGAACTGGTGGATCGACCAGCTCGCCCCGAAGGCCTGGGCGGTGGTGGCGGCCGGCACCTGTGCGACCTTCGGCGGCATCCACGCCATGGCCGGCAACCCCACGGGCTGCATGGGTCTCGCGGACTACCTGGGCTGGGAGTTCAAGTCCCTGGCGGGGCTCCCGGTCGTCAACGTGCCCGGCTGCCCCATCCAGCCCGAGAACTTCATGGAGACCCTCATCTGGGTGCTCCAGCACGCGGCCGGCACGGCTCCTCCGCCGCCGCTGGACCACATGCTGCGTCCGCAGTGGCTGTTCGGGAAGACCGTGCACGAAGGCTGCGACCGGGGCTCCTACTACGAGCAGGCCGACTTCGGCCTCGACTACAACTCGCCCAAGTGCCTGGTGAAGACCGGCTGTTGGGGCCCGGTCGTCAACTGCAACGTGCCCAAGCGCGGCTGGATGGCCGGTGTCGGCGGCTGTCCGAACGTCGGTGGTATCTGCATCGGCTGCACGATGCCCGGCTTCCCCGACGCGTTCATGCCGTTCATGGACGAGCCGCCCGGGGCGACGCTGTCGACCCTCGCCGTCAAGCCGTACGGGGCCATCATCCGCCGGCTGCGCGGCCTGACCAACGACGTGGTCAATCACGAGCCCAAGTGGCGCCACAACAAGCAGAAGCTGACCAGCGGTTACGACCCACGCTACCGCCCGTGACCCCGTCCTTCCCGCATCCAGCCACCGATCCGCCGAACCCGAACAGCGAGGGGCAGTACCGCAGATGACCACCTCCGCCAAACGCAAGCCCGAGCAGATCGTGGACATGTCCTGGGATCCGATCACCCGGATCATCGGCAACCTGGGCATCTACACGAAGATCGACTTCGCCAACCGGGAAGTCGTGGAGTGTCACAGCACCTCGTCGCTGTTCCGCGGCTACTCGGTGTTCATGAAGGGCAAGGACCCGCGCGACGCGGGCTTCATCACCTCGCGCATCTGCGGCATCTGCGGCGACAACCACACCACGTGCTCCAACTACGCCCAGCAGATGGCCTACGGCGTCAAGCCGCCGAAGCTCGCCGAGCACATCACCAACCTCGGCGAGGCGGCCGAGTACATGTTCGACCACACGATCTTCCAGGACAACCTGGTGTTCGTGGACTTCTGCGAGGCGATGGTCAAGGCCACCAACCCCGGTGTCCTGGCCCGTGCCGAGCGCACGAACGCGCCTCGCGGGGACATCCACGGTTTCCGGACCATCGCCGACATCATGAAGGCCTTCAACCCCTTCGAGGGCGAGGTCTACAAGGAGGCCCTGAAGGTCAGCCGGGTCACCCGGGAGATGTTCTGCCTGATGGAGGGGCGGCACGTCCACCCGTCGACACTGTACCCGGGCGGGGTCGGCACGATGCCGCAGCCGAACACCTTCACCGACTACCTCAGCCGGCTCATGCACGTCATCGACTTCGTCAAGAAGGCGGTGGCGATGAACGACGACGTCTTCGACTTCTTCTACGAGGCGCTGCCCGGCTACGAGGAGGTCGGCAAGCGCCGCATCCTGCTCGGCTGCTGGGGCGCCTGGCAGAACCCGGACGTCGTCGACTACCGCTACGCGACGATGAACGAGTGGGGCAAGGCGATGTACGTCACCCCCGGCATCGTCGTGGACGGCAAGCTCGTCACCAACAACCTGATCGACATCAACCTCGGTCTGCGGATCATGCTCGGCAGCTCCTTCTACGAGGACTGGGTCAACGAGCAGCCCTTCGTCACCCACGACCCGCTCGGCAACCCCGTCGACATGCGCCACCCGTGGAACCAGACCACCGTGCCGGTGCCGCAGAAGCGCGAGTTCGACGGCAAGTACAGCTGGGTGATGAGCCCGCGCTGGTACCACCCGGAGACCGGTGACCACCTGGCACTGGACACGGGCGGCGGGCCGCTCGCCCGCCTGTGGACGACCGCGCTGAGCGGCCTGGTCGACACGCCGTACATCAAGTCCACCGGGCACAGCGTGCGCATCTCGCTCCCCAAGGGCGAGTCACTGCCGGAGACCACGCTGGAGTGGCACATCCCGAAGTGGAGCAACACCATTGAGAGGGACCGTGCCCGGCCGTACTTCGTCGCCTACGCCGCCGCCATGGCCCTGCAGTTCCTGGAGGAGGCGATGGGCATGCTCCGCAACGGCGACACCAAGGTGTACGAGAACTTCGAGGTGCCCGACGAGGCGATCGGCTGCGGCTTCCACGAGGCGGTGCGCGGTGTCCTCTCGCACCACCTGGTGATCCGGGACAAGAAGATCGCCAACTACCACCCGTACCCGCCGACCCCCTGGAACGCCAGCCCCCGCGACATCTACGGCACCCCGGGGCCGTACGAGGACGCCGTCCAGGGACAGCCGATCTTCGAGGAGAACGGGCCGGACGACTTCAAGGGCGTCGACATCATGCGCACCGTGCGCAGCTTCGACCCCTGTCTGCCCTGCGGGGTGCACATGTACGTCGGCAAGGGCAGGACGCTGTCCACGGTGCACTCGCCCACGTACGGAGCGGGTCGTGGCTGACCAGACCGTAAGGCTCCCGGACCGTGCGGTGGAGGCGCGGCTCGCCCGGCTCGACGAGGTGCTGGCCGGGCTGGAGTCCGCGCCCGGGCCGGTCGCCCGCGAGGCGCTGGAGTCCGTGACGCTGCTGACCGAGGTCTACGGCGAGGCGCTCGCCCGGGTCCTGGACCTCGCGGACGAGCGGCTGCGCGAGCGCCTGGCCGAGGACGAGCTGCTGGGGCACCTGCTGGTGCTGCACGCCGTCCACCCCGAGCCGGCCGAGCGCCGGGCCGCCCGAGCGGTCGAGCGGCTCCGGCCCGCGGTCCGCGAACGCGGCGGTGACCTGGAGTGGGCCGGCGTCGAGGGACGGACGGCCCGGGTGCGGGTCAGTGCAGGCGGCGGATGCGGCTCCGGGTGCGGCAGCGGGTCGGCGGACGTCACCGAGGCCGTCCGCGCGGCGGTGCTGGCCGCCGCCCCGGAGCTGGAGACCATGGAACCGGTCGTCGCCGAGCGCCGGGCGGCCCCGGCCTTCGTCCCTCTGACGACGCTGAAGCGCCGCACCGCTCCGCAGCCCCAGCCGCAGCCGCAGCCGCAGCCGCAGGAGGCACGGTGACCGTCGACGGAGCGCTCGCCCGCGTCATCCGCTCGGCCGCCGGCCGGGCGGCGGAGGCCGAGGTGTGCGACCTGTGCGCCGCCCCGACGGCCGACGAGCACCCCCATCTGTACGACATCTCGGCCGCCGAGGTGCGGTGCGTGTGCGGACCCTGCTCGGTACTGTTCGCCGACGACGGGGCGGGCGAGGGACGCCACCGGCTCGTGCCCCGGCGCCGGCTCCGGCTGCCGCCCGTCGACACGGCGGTGCTGGGCGTGCCGGTGGGTCTGGTGTTCTTCGTGCCGCGCTCCGACGGCACGGTCACCGCGCAGGGGCCGAGCCCGGCCGGGGCCATGCGCTGGGAGGTGGACGCGGCCGCCTGGCAGCGGCTGATCGCCACGTTTCCGCAGCTCGCGTCCATGGAACCCGATGTGGAGGCCCTGCTGGTGAACACGGTGCGGGGCCTCGACGAGCACTGGATCGTGCCGGTCGACGACTGCTTCCGGATGGTCGCCCTCGTTCGCCGGGAGTGGCGGGGCCTGTCCGGCGGCGAGCGGGTCTGGCCGGCCGTGGAGCGGTTCTTCGCGCAGCTCACCGAGCGATCGTGAAGCCCAGAAAGGAGACCACCATGGGCACCATCAGAGTGGGCCGCCCGCAGGCGAGGCCCGACACGCCCAGTCACGTCCCGGGCCTGCACCAGGGCAACAAGGGCCCGCACCACCATCAGACCGGATTCCACGAGGACGGCACCTCGGACGCCCGCCGTTCCACGGGGATCCACTGGAAGCGGCATGACGCCCTGCTTGACGCCATGCCGAACATCTCACCGGGATGAGAGGGCAGGGAGTGAGCGTGGACAAACGCCGCCGAACAGGGAGGACAGTGATGTCGGGACGTCAGGTGCTGATCGCACAGGCCGCTCTGGTGGGCGGTCTGGCGCTGGCCCTGTTCTTGAAGGAGCTGCCGGGCGTGGTGCGCGAGCTGCGGATCTACCGGATGACCGGTGGCCTGCGCGCGAACCGCCGCTACCCCTGAGCCGGCCGTGCACGAACTGTCGATCGCTACCGCGATCGTGGAGCAGGCCGAGGAGATCGCCCGGACGGACGGCGCCGACGACGTGTCGGTGGTGACCGTCCGGGTCGGGGAGCTGGCGGGTGTCGTGCCGGACGCGCTGCACTTCGCCTTCGAGGTGGCGCGGGACGGCACGGCCCTCGCCACGGCCCGGCTCGTCGTCGAACAGGTGACGGCGCGGGCCTGGTGCGGCGGGTGCGCGGAGGAGTTCGCGGTGGGCATGCCGCCGTTCTTCTGGTGCCCCTGCTGCGACCAGCCCTCGCAGGACCTGCGCAGCGGGAGAGAGCTGGAGATCACGGGCGTCGAAGCGGCGTCCTGACGACGTTCGGCCCCGCCGGTGCCCTGGGGCTCCGGCGGGGCCGAACGCTGTCCGGATCCCTCAGCAGATGCGGGGCAGTTGCTCCCCGAGGGGCAGGTCCACCACTCGGGTGCCGCCGAGCCCGGTGGCGACGACGACCATGCCCGGGTGGTCCTCGACGCACTCGCCGATGAGCGTCGCGCCCGCACCCTGCGGGTGGGCGCGCATGGAGGCCAGTACGGCGTCGGCCCGCTCCGGAGGCACGAAGGCGACGAGCCGGCCCTCGTTGGCGACGTACAGCGGGTCCAGGCCGAGGAAGCCGCAGGCGTTCGCGACCTCCTCCGGGACCGGGAGGGCGCGCTCCCGCAGCCGTACGCCGGTACCGGAGGCGCGGGCGATCTCGTTGAGGGACGCGCCGAGCCCGCCCCGGGTGGGGTCGCGCAGGACGTGGATGTCCTTGGTCACCGCCAGCATGGCCGCGACGAGGTCGCCCAGGGGCGCGGTGTCGGAGGCGATCTCGACCCCGAACTCCAGTCCCTCCCGCACGCTCATGATCGCCACACCGTGCAGGCCGATCGGGCCGCTGACGAGGACGGCATCGCCCGGTCGGGCGCGCTGCGGGCGGATGTCGACCCCGTCCGGGACGAGGCCGACGCCTGCGGTGGTGACGTAGACGCCGTCGCCGTGTCCGGACTCGACGACCTTGGTGTCGCCCGTGGCTACGATGACGCCCGCCGCCTCGGCCGCCGCCCCGATGGCACGGGCGATCCGTCCGACGACAGCCAGTTCCACGCCCTCCTCCAGGACGAAGGCGGTGGACAGGTAGGCGGGTCGGGCACCGCTCATCGCCAGGTCGTTGACGGTGCCGTTGACCGCGAGATCACCCAGGCTGCCGCCGGGGAAGAACAGCGGCCGTACGACGTAGGAGTCGGTGGAGAAGGCCAGCCGGGCGCCGCCCAGGTCGAGGACGGCCGAGTCGGTGAGGGCGGCCAGGATGGGGTTGCCGTAGGCGGGCGCGAAGACCTGCTCGATCAGTTCGGCGGACAGGGCGCCGCCTCCGCCGTGGCCCATGACCACGACCGGCTGGTCGCGCAGGGGTGCGGGGCAGGTCCAGTTCGCGGGGTCGACGGCCGCTTCGGTGGCGAGGTCAGCCAACGGGTTTCATCTCCTCCTGGGGAATGCGGGATCCCCGCGGTGCCGGGCTGTCGGTCATCCGTCGGTACAGGTAGTAGGCCGCGCAGGCGCCCTCGCTGGAGACCATGGTGGCGCCCAGGGGGGTGCGCGGGGTGCAGGTCGTGCCGAAGGCGGCGCACTCGGTCGGTTTGATCAGACCCTGGAGCACCTCGCCGGCCCGGCACTCGGCGGGTTCCGCGGTGCGGATGCCGCTGACGTCGAAGCGGTGCTCGGCGTCGTAGGCGCGGAAGGCGTCGGTCAGGCGCCAGCCGCTGGCCGGAATGGGGCCGATGCCGCGCCAGTTACGGTCGGTGACCTCGAACACCTCCTCGAGCATGCGCAGGGCAGCCGGGTTGCCCCGGTCGCGCACGGCCCGGGGGTAGGCGTTCTCCACCCGGTGCTCACCGCGCTCCAGCTGGTGGACGGCGCGACGGATGCCCTCGAGGATGTCGAGGGGTTCGAAGCCGGTGACGACGAGCGGCACGCGGTGCTTCTCGGCCAGCTCCGGGTACTCGGCGGTGCCCATCACGCTGCACACGTGCCCGGCGGCGAGGAAGCCCTGCACCCGGCAGGCGGGGGCCGACATGATGGCGTCGATCGCCGGGGGGACCCGGACATGGGACACGAGCAGGCTGAAGTTGTCCAGGCCGAGGCGGCGGGCCTGGTGTACGGCCATGGCGTTGGCGGGGGCGGTCGTCTCGAAGCCGATCGCGAAGAAGACGACCTGGCGGCCGGGATTCCTGCGGGCGAGGTCGAGAGCGTCGAGCGGCGAGTACACGACCCGTACGTCACCGCCCTCGCCCTTGACCCGGAACAGGTCGCGGTCGGTACCCGGCACCCGCAGCATGTCGCCGAAGGAGCAGAAGATCACCTCGGGGCGTGCCGCGATCTCCAGCGCCTGGTCGATGACGTCGAGGGGCGTGACGCACACCGGGCAGCCGGGACCGTGGATCAACTCCACCTCGTCGGGGAGGAGTTGGTCGATGCCGTGGCGGATGATGGAGTGGGTCTGACCGCCGCAGACCTCCATCAGCGCCCAGGGCCGGGTGACCACGGCGCGGATCTCGTCCAGCAGCCGGCGGGCCAGGTCCGGGTCGTTGAACTCGTCGATGTACTTCACTGGACCTCACTCCCGCTCTTCTGCCGGGCGGCCTGCTCCCAGGCGTCGCCGAACTCCTCCTCCAGCAGTCCGAGCTGCTCGAACAGCTCCAGGGACGCCCGGGCCGATTCCTCGTCCAGGCGCTGCAG
The DNA here is from genome assembly GCF_040630895.1 of Streptomyces sp. NPDC005728. NCBI lineage: Bacteria > Bacillati > Actinomycetota > Actinomycetes > Kitasatosporales > Streptomycetaceae > Streptomyces > Streptomyces sp. NPDC005728. The sequence continues at coordinate 45,773 of NZ_JBEXYL010000014.1, read as the reverse complement.
GGCGAACCCGACGTGCACGATGACGTACTCCCCCACCCGGACATCGGGCAGGTACTCGAGGCACGCCTGCTTCCGGACTCCGCCGAAGTCGATCAGCCCGGTGAGCGGGTCGGCGCCGTCATCGATGGCCACGACCTTGCCGGGCACTGCCAGACACATGGGTCACTCCGTCTCGTGGTGGATAGCTGTTCCCGCGACCATGAGCTGGCCGAGCGCCAACCCGCCGTCGTTCGGGGGCACTTCGCCGTGCCGCAGGACCGTGAACCCGTCCGCGGCCAGCAGGGCGGCGCACTCCTCCTCCAGCAGGCAGTTGGCGAAGACGCCCCCGGTGAGGGCGACTGTGGTCAGGTCGGTTGTTCCACGGGCCCGCCGGCAGATCTCGGCGACGGCCCGAGCGACGCCCCGGTGGAAGCGGGCCGCGAGCACGGGGGTGGGGACGCCGCGACTCCGGTCGGTGAGGACGGCCTGCAGCGGGGGCGCGATGTCCCACGTGCCCGCCCGGCCCAGGCGGCCGAGAGGGGCGCGGGACGGGACTGAACCCCCGCCCCCCTGGGGTGGTCGGACGGTCCTGAGTCCAAAGCGGTAGGCCTTGGCGTCCGCATGCCACGCCTCCGTCGCCGCCGCCTCCAGCTCCAGCGCCGCCTGCGCCTCGTATCCCGCGCGGTGGCACACACCGGCCAGCGACGACATGGCATCGAAGAGGCGGCCCATGCTGGACGTCGCGACACAGGCCACCTGCTGCTCCAACTGCCGTTTCAGTACCGCCAGTTCGGTGTCCGAGCATGCGACGACGCTCGGCAGGTCCCGCTCCCACGGCAGCCCCGCCGCCCACAGCCGGGCCAGCGCCAGCCGGCACGGGTTGGCGACACCTGCGTCTCCGCCGGGCAGCGGAGCGGGGGTCAGCCGGGCGAAGCGCCGGTAGCCGGTGTAGTCGGCGAGCAGCACCTCGCCGCCCCACACGCTGCCGTCGTCGCCGTACCCGGTGCCGTCGAAGGCGACGCCGATCACGGGCGTGGTGCCGTCGAGACCGTGCTCGGCCATCGCCGAGGCGATGTGCGCGTGGTGGTGCTGGACCAGCGTCGGCGGATCCAGGGAGAGTTCGGACGACCGACGGCGTGCCCAGCTCGTCGACCGGTAGCCGGGGTGCCGGTCGGCGGCGACCAGGTGCGGGGTGACTCCGGTGAGGCGGGTGAGATGCCGTTCGGCCCGCTCGGCGGCCGCGAGGGTGGCCAGGTCGCCCATGTCGCCGATGTGCGGCCCGAACCAGGCGAGGTCTCCCTCGCCCAGGCAGAGGGCGTTCTTCAGGTCGCCGCCGGCCGCGAGCGCGGGACGGACCGGGAGCGGCAGGCGCACCGGGCGGGGCACGTAGCCGCGGGAGCGCCGGAGCACCTGTTCGGTGCCGTCGGGGCGCACGCGCAGCAGGGAGTCGTCGCAGAAGGAGGCGATGGGCCGGTCGTGGGCGAGCCAGGCGTCGGCGAGTCCGGCCAGCCGGGTCAGCGCCTCGGTGTCGTCGGTGACGATGGGTTCGCCGGAGCGGTTGCCGCTGGTCATGACGAGCACGCGGGGGCCGGGGGGATCGCCGGGCAGCCCGAACAGCAGGGTGTGCACAGGTGTGTAGGGCAGCATCACGCCGACGTGCGGGCTGCCCGGGCAGACCTGGTCGGCGAGGCGGGGCCCGTCCGTGGGGGTGCGTCGGTGCAGCAGGACGATGGGGCGCCGGGCGCCGGTGAGCGCGGCCCGTTGGGCCTCGGAGAGGACCGCGAGGTGTTCCGCCGTGTCGAGGTCGGCGCACATCACGGCGAAGGCCTTGCCGCCGCGTTCCTTGCGGGTGCGCAGGGTGGCGACGGCCCGTGCGTCGGTGGCGTCGCAGGCCAGGTGGTAGCCGCCGACGCCCTTCACGGCGACGATCCGGCCCGCGGCCAGCAGTGCCCGGGCCGTCGCCAGGGCGTCCGCGTCGCGGGCCGGGCGCACGCCCGCACCGTCGGCGGGGACCAGGCGGAGCCTCGGGCCGCAGTCGGGGCAGGCGACGGGCTGGGCGTGGAAGCGCCGGTCGACGGGATCGCCGTACTCCCGGGCGCAGGAGGGGCACATCGGGAACCCGGCCATGGTGGTGGCAGGCCGGTCGTACGGCATCCCCGTGGCGATGGTGAACCGGGGGCCGCAGTGGGTGCAGGTGACGAACGGGTGGCGGTGGCGGCGGTCGGCCGGATCGGCCAGCTCGCGCAGGCAGTCGGCGCAGGTCGCGGTGTCGGGCGGGAGCTGGGTGCGGCCCGTGGACCGCTCGGTGGGGCGGATGGCGAACGGGACGGCGGCGCCGGTCGCGGGGAGGTCCTCGCAGCCGACGCCGGTCACGGTGGCCAGCGGGGGTGCCTGCACGGCCAACCGGTCGCAGAACAGACCGACTTCGCCCGCCGGGCCCTCGACCTCGATGAGCACGCCGTTCGCCGTGTTGCTCACGAACCCGGCCAGCGCGAGGTCGGCGGCCAGCCGGTGCACGTAGGGCCGGAAGCCGACCCCCTGCACCGTGCCGCGCACGGTGATGCGGCGGCGGACCGGGCCGGTGACGGGCGCGGTCACGCGACAGGGGCGGTGGCGTGGTGGTGACCGTGGGGGTGCGGGGCGAGCGGAGGCCGGTGCGGCGGGGCTCCCTTCCGGGCGGCGAGCGCGTGGGCCAGTAGGGTGTCGACGCCGTCGCCGGTGCGGGCGCACGACCCCAGGATCTCCACCCCCGGATTGACCCGCTGGACGTTCGCCCGGAAGGCGGCCTCGTCGAAGCCGGCCGGCGCGGCCAGGTCGGTCTTGGTGATGACGACCAGATGGGCGGAGCCGAACGCGGTCGGGTACTTCAGCGGCTTGTCCTCGCCCTCGGTCACCGCCATCAGCACGATCCGCAGGGTCTCGCCCAGGTCGTACGACGCAGGGCAGACGAGGTTGCCGACGTTCTCCACGAAGAGCAGCGCGGTGTCCGCCGGCAGCCAGCCTTCCAGCCGGCCGCGCACCTGCCGGGCCTCCAGGTGGCACAGTCCGTCGGTGAGCAGCTGCTGGACCGGCGCACCCGAACGCGCGAGGCGCACGGCGTCGTTCTCGGTCGCGAGGTCGGCGGTGAGCGCGGCCACCGGAACGCGCCGCTCCACCGCGCGGGCCAGGACCCGGCCGAGCAGTTCCGTCTTGCCGCTGCCGGGGCTGGACAGCAGGTTGACGACCGTCACCCCCTGCCGTGCCAGATCGTCGCGCAGGCTCGCGGCCAGGTCGTCGTTCTTCGCCAGGACGGCCTGCTTGACGTCGGACCGGCACATGGGCGCAGCTCCTCGGAGTCGAAGGCGGAACCCCGGCCGTGTCGCGTACGGCCCGGGGTCTCACCGATCTTCGGCTCCGTCGGCCGCGAGACCGGGCAGCGCAGCCGCGTGCGGGGGCCCGGATTCCATCGGGCGGCCCAACGGCGGTGCCGGCGCTCCGGGATCCGCCAGCAAGGCGGGGATCAGCGTGTGCAGTGCGTCCACGGCCCGGTCGACCGCCTCACGCACCGGCGTGCTGAGCCCCGTTAGGATGTCCTCGTCACCGCTCGGCAGGACGCCGGGCTCGCAGGCCAGCACGAGGACCCGGGGCAGCGGCTCGTCGCCGAGGTGCGCGGCCAGGGCCAGAACCTTCTCCGGGTCCATGCCGTGGGCCTCGGGCACGGCCGTGCCGCCCGGCGGTTCCGGCTCGATCAGGGTGAGGGTGCCGGGGCGGTGTCCGCGCGGGGCGGCGTCGACCAGGACGGCGGTGGCGCAGCCGTCCAGCAGCGCGTAGGCGAGGTCCATGCCTCGGATGCCGAAGTCCCGCACCCGCACCTCCGGCGGCAGCGGGCGCAGGTCGAGGGCGCGGATCACCTCGGGGCCGAACGCGTCGTCCCCGAGGAAGATGTTGCCGACGCCGGCCACCAGCAGCCGCGGCGTCAACGGAGGTCTCCGGCGGCCGGTGTGTCGAGGGGGCGGACGGAACCGCCGGGCACCTTCCGGACGAAGGCCGAGCGCAGCGCGTGGTAAGGGGCTTCGGGGTCGAAGAAGACGGCGTGCATACGGGCCATTTCGACCTGCCGGTACTTCGCCAGTGGCCGTGCCTCCTCGTCCGACCGGCGGGCCGCCGCCTTGGCGGCGATGCGCCGCATGAGGTCCGGAGCGGCGGCGGCCTCGTCCGCCATCCGCTCGACCTCTGCCGCGAAGTCCTGCGCCCCGGTCGGCACGAGCCGGTCCACCAGCCCGATCCGCTCGGCCCTCGCGGCGCTGACCGGCAGCGCCTCGGTCGTCAGCCGCTGGGCCGTGTCCGCTCCGACGCGGCGCGGCAGCGTGTACGTCCAGAACTCCGAGCCGTACAGGCCCATCCGCCGGTAGTGGGGATTGAGAACGGCGCCCGTACGGCACCACACCTCGTCGGCGGCGAGAGCGAGCATGGCGCCGCCCGCCGCCGCGTTGCCCGCGAGCGCGGTCACCACCAGCCGGTCCGTGGTGTGCAGGACCGCCTCGACGAGGTCGTCCATCGCATTGAGGTTGGCCCAGGACTCCTCGGCCGGGTCGGCGTCCGCCTCGATGACGCTCAGGTGGATGCCGTTGGAGAAGAAGTCGCGGTCTCCGCCGAGCACCAGTACCGACGTGCGGCGGGCGAGGGCCGACTCGTAGGCGGCGAGCAGCCTGCGGCACTGGTCGGTGCTCATGGCCCCGCCGGGGAAGGAGAAGGTCAGGAAGCCGACGTCGCCGCGCTGCCGGTAGCGGATGTCGGTCCAGGTCCGACGGTCCGGGGACAGTTCGAGCGGCAGGGGGCATGCCGGGAGCCTGAGCGAGGGCTGGTACGAGGCGAGCACGGAGGCGGCGGGCCGCCGGAAGGGTGCCGGGTCTCCGGAGTTCCTGCGCGGGCGCAGTTCGGGGATCCACACGGCGCCGTCGCGGGTGGCCCGGCAGACCGCGCCCGCCCGGGTGGCGAGCAGCTCGCCGGGGCGGCCGCGCAGCCGGTCCTCGGGGTGTCCGCCGTGCAGGAACACCTCGCGGCCGAGGAGTTCGTCCAGGACGCCGGGCTGTGAGTCGGCGCCGCGGAGCTTGCACAGTACGGTCTCGGTGCTGTCGCCCTCCCAGTCGATGCGGCGCCGCTCCTGCCGGAAGAAGTCGCGCCAGACGATGTGCGGGGAGTCGTCGGAGTCGTCGGTCTGCGGGCGGGGCTTGTACGAGGCGTCGGCGTACCGGTCCACGGCCAGCAGGACGGCGGACACGGCGGCGTCGGAGGCCTCGTTGCGGTACAGGTCGCTCTTGCCGACGGACGGCACGGCGAACGGCTCCGCCGCCCAGATGTCCCCGGCGTCCATGGCTGCCTCGGCCTGGAGCACTGTCACGCCCCAGAACGGCGCCTGTTCGGCGATCGCCCAGTCCAGCGAGGAGGGGCCTCGGTCGCCGGGCGGGCCGGGATGCACGATGAGGCAGGTGTGTTCCCGCCAGACGTCCTCGGGCAGGGCCGTTCTCAGCATCGGGGCGATGATCAGCTCCGGCGGCCGTTCGCGTACGGCGGCCCGGACCGGGTCCGTTCCGTGCGTGGCGAGGACGACGTCCACCCGGTGTCCCTGGTCCGAGAGCTCGGCGTACACCCGCTGGGAGAGGCTGTTGAACGCGCTCGCGACGAGCAAAATGTCCATGACACGGCATGTTCGTCCTTTCCCGGGGTGCCGTGAAGAACCGCCGCGGCGTTTCGTCCGCCTCGGCCCGGTCGCTTCCGCCATCCGGATCGCATTCCCGGGGAAGGCCCGAGCAGGCGCCGGACGCACCGCGCGGGCGCGGATGCGGGTGCCGGGTCGCGGCGGCACGATGGAAGAGCGGGTCGGGTCCCGGGCAGGTCGCCTCCCGGGCAGGGTCGCCTCCCGCACTGGAAGTGATCCCACGGCGCAGCGATCCGCGACCAGGGACCGGGCGGGCGGCTGGGTCCTGCCGGTCGCGCTGCCGGTTCGGGCCCTCGGCTTCGCCCGCCGCCACTGCGCGTCCCGTCGCGGCCGGCCCTGACCGGTGGGCACGGCCCCCGTCCCGGGAGGCACCATGACCGCTTCGGCCGTACGGCCCTTCGACCCCTCGCGGGTGGCCCATCTGTCGGGGCGCTTCGCCCCCGTCACGGAAGAGGTGGACGAGACCTGTCTGGCGGTCGAGGGCGAACTGCCCGGCGACCTGGACGGCGTCTATCTGCGCAACGGCCCCAATCCGCGGTTCACCCCGATCGGCTCGTACCTGTACCCGGTCGACGGCGACGGCATGTTGCACGGCGTCCGCTTCGAGCAGGGCCGCGCCCGGTACCGCAACCGCTTCGTGCGCACCCCCGCCCTGCTCGCCGAGGAGAAGGCGGGCCGCGCCCTGTGGGGTGGCATCGAGTCGCTGATCATGCCCGGCCCGGACGAGGTGGGTCCGCAGCTCGCCCACACCCTCAAGGACCTGCCGGACATCAACGTGGTCCGCCATGCCGACCGGCTGCTGGCGCTCGCCGAGTCCGCGTGCCCGTACCGCATGACGCCGGAGCTGGAGACGATCGGCAAGGAGACCTTCGACGGAGCCCTGCCCGCCGGTATCACCGCGCACCCGAAGATCGACCCGCTCTCCGGAGAGATGGCGGTCTTCTGCTACGCGCTGGAGCCGCCGTATCTGACCTGGTCCCTGATCGCGGCGAGCGGTGCGGTCGTCCGGGGGCCCACGCCCGTCGACGGGCTCGACGAGCCGATGATGATCCACGACATGGCGCTCACGGCCCGCTACCTGGTGCTGGTCCTCGCCCCGGTCTTCTTCGACCTCTCCGCGGCACTGAGCGGCGGCTCCCTGATCGACTGGCGTCCCGAGGCGGGCACCCGGGTGGCGCTGATCCCACGGGACGGCTCACCGGTGCGCTGGGCCCAGGACGACGCCTTCTGGCTGTGGCACACCGTGAACGCCTACGACGCGGAGGGCGACGGCCCGGTGGTGCTCCAGTACGTGCAGTGGTCGCGGCTGTCCCTCGGCGCCCAGGCGGAAGGGGAGGCCAACCGGAGCCATCTGATGAGCGCCGTGATCGACCCGGCCACGGGCCGGATGCGCCGTACGCCCCTGGACGACGCACGCATCGAGTTCCCGCGCATCGACGACCGCCGGATCGGCCGCCGGCATCGTCGGGTGGCCGTGGCCGCGGACAGCGGACGGACCCCTGGGCTGCTGCCGGGGGAGTTCGACGCGCTGCGCTGGTACGACACCGGGGACGCGGCCGTGCCGTCCCGGACATGGCAGGGCGGGGATCTCTCCGTGGGCGAACCGGCGTTCGCGCCCTCCCCCGGCCGCGCCGACGACCGGGAGGGCTACTGGCTGGCCTTCGCCACCGACCGCACGGACACGAGCAGTTGGCTGCTCGTCTTCCCGGCGGAGGATCCCGTCACCGGACCACTCGCGCGCGTGCGGATCCCCGTGCGGGTCCCCCTCGGTCTGCACGGGACGTGGCTGCCCACGCAGGAGTGAGCAGGAATGAGGAAGGGAGCGGCCTCATGCATCACGACGAGCTGATCGGAAAGGTGCAGGTGCTGGCCCAGCTGCCCGACCGGAGGTCGGCGGAGCGGACGACGCACGCCGTGGTGAGCACGCTGGCGGAACGGCTGCCGTCCGGGCTCGCCCGCCATGTGGCCGCTCAGCTGCCGCCGGACCTGGCGGCGGCCATGCGGCAGGCGGCGGACGCCTCGGCCGGCGCCGACGCGGGCACCTCGGGTGAGGTGTTCGGGCTGACCGTGTTCGCCGGACGGATCGCCGACCGGGCCGGCACCGACGAGGACGCGGCCCTGCGCGACGCCGCTGCCGTACTGGAGGTCCTGGACGCGGCCCTCGCCCCGGAGCTGACCGAGCGGATCGACGCGGCGCTGCCCGCGGACATCCGGGAGCTGCTGCCCATGGAGCGCGCCGTCGAGAGCGGCGGGGAGAGGGGCTGAGGCCCGCCGGTCGTCCGCCCGGCAGCGATGTTCCCGCGACCGCGCGTTGCACGGTCCCCTCGCGCGGCTTGCGCTTACCGTTCTGTAGATGTGACCGGCAGTCAAGATCCGGTTGCGGAGCGGAGGCGTAGGGCGTGGTGGGCGGTGCGGGGCGGCGGTCGGGACGAGGTCGCCGGGCAGGCGGAGCAGTGCCGGGCAGCCGGCCGGCGCACTCCGTGCGGCTGCCGGGAGTCGCCCGTTCCGAGCCGGACACCCTGGTGGCCGTGCGCACGGTGCCGTGGCTGCGAGTCGCCGCAGCCTACTCCTGGCGACTCATCCTCGTCGGCATCGTCGTCTACGGCGTCTTCACCGTCCTCGGCCGCTTCCAGCTCGTCGCCGTCGCCCTGTTCCTCGCCCTGGTCGTCACCTCGGTGCTGCGTCCCCTCACCGATCTCCTCAACCGTGTCCTGCCCAGGCCGCTGAGCGTCGCCGTCGCCGTCGTCGGCAGCCTGCTGCTCCTGCTGGCCCTGCTCGCGCTCGTCGGCAATGCGGTGGCGGGCGAGTCGGCCAAGCTCGCGAGCGAGTTCCGCGGCGGCGTCCACCGGATCGAGGAGTGGCTGCAGCGTCCGCCGTTCCGGCTCAGTCCCGTGCGGCTCGCCGATCTGCAGGGTCAGGTGACGGACTACATCTCCGGGCACCGGGGAAGTCTGCTCAGCAGCGCCCTCTCGGGGCTGGGCCGCGTCGTCGAGCTGATCACCGGCGGCGCGCTCGCCCTCTTCGCGTCCGTCTTCTTCATCCACTCCGGCGAGCGCATGTGGGGCTGGGCGCGCGACCAGCTGCTGCCGAGCGGCGCCCGGCCGGCCTGGGACCGGGTGGGGCGTGCGGCCTGGCGGACGTTCGCCGGGTACACGCGCGGGATCATCATCGTGGCGGCCACCAATGCCGTGCTCGTCGGCATCGCCCTGTTCGTCCTGCAGGTGCCGCTCGCGTTGCCGCTGACTCTGCTGGAGTTCTTCGCGGCGTTCGTGCCGCTGGTGGGCTCGCCGGTGGCGCTCGGGGTGGCCACGGTGGTCGCCCTGGCCGGGCGGGGTCCGCTCACGGCCGCTGCGGTGCTGGTGCTCATCGTGGTGATCGGCCAGCTCGAAGGTCATGTGCTGCACCCGCTGGTGATGAGCTGGGCGGTCCGGCTGCACCCGCTGGTCGTGGCGGTGTCCGTCATCGCGGGCAGCATCGTCGCGGGGGTGATCGGAGCCGTCGTGGCCGTCCCGTTCATCTCGGTGGTCTGGTCGGTGCTGCGCGCGCTGCGGACGGTGCCGCCGTAGAGGGCGGCCTGCCGAGTGTGAAGAAGCGCGGCGCCATCGGCTCACCGCGTGACTGAAGGGTCCTGACGACGATGCCTCCCCGGAAGACGCGCTCCCCTCCCTGTCCCGTGTCAGTCGACTGCGGCATCGGCCACGACCGCCCGGATGTCCGCCGTGTTCTGTGTGTCGGATGCGTCCGTGGTGACGGCGAGGAGGAACGCGGTGCGTGTGCCGTCGACCGTCACCAGGGTCATCTGAAGGCGGGCGGCGCCGTCGTCGTCGTTCCGGATCCGCAGGACGGCCGTGTGGGCGGGCCGGCCGTCCAGCTCCGTGGCGTGCGATTCCTCCAGGGTTGCCGGCTGGTCGGGGAAGAAGAACTCCGCGTTGGAGCGGGCGGCGCTCTCGGCCGCCCGGCGCAGGTTCGCGCGCGGCACGGCCTGCCCGGCCCGGCCGGCCAGCACGGTGGCGCCCCCCGACGAGTTGCCGCGGGAGGTCCTGCTCATCTGCGAGGAGAAGGCGTCGATCAGGTGCTTGTCCTTGGCCGCGTCGTGCTTCCAGCCCTCCGGCACGGCGTAGGAGAGTCCGGCGCGCGTGTCGGTGACCCGGGGGCGGCCCGCCAGCGGGTCGTCGCCCTCACCCTTGGTCCACCAGACGGCGGCCAGCGCGCACGCGGCGACGAGAAGCAGGGCCACCGTGCCGACCAGCAGCCGACGGCGCGGCCGCTTCGGCGTGGGCTGCGGGGCGGGGACGGGGTACACGGGCCGGCTGATCGGCGAGGGCGTTGTCATGCCCTCAGCTTTCATCAGTTCCGGAGGGTGGCGCCTGAGTCGTCGTACTCATCCGCCGTGCCTCGTTCGCCTACGTCTCCTGCGGTTCCCGGATCCCGAACACCGCCGGTTCCACGGTGAGGATCCCGTCGGTCAACGGCCGGCAGCGCACTCCCCCGCCGCCGCGCAGCGCCCGCCAGGAGCCTTCGGTGTCGCCCCAGCGTGCCAGTTCTCTGGCCTCCTTGACCGCGTGCCCGAAGCGGCCCGGCGAGGTGTACTCGTAGGTGCGCTGCCGGATCTGCTCCAGGACGTCCTTGGCCCGCTCCCTGTCCGTCGCGTAGTCCTCGGTCACAGGGCCGAACACAAAGGCGTCGTCGCTCCGGCGTTCGCGCAGGTGGGCGCGCACCTTCAGGGGCAGCACCTCGCCCGCGTACAGCGGATCGCCCATGCGCGGGTCCACCGGCACCCAGCCCCGTCCGCCGTCGAGCAGCGCCCGGAGCTGTGCGGACAGCAGGGCGGCCCGCGGTCTGCCCAGCTCCCCCGCCTCGCCGAGGAAGACGAGCGCCGCGTCCAACTCGCCTCTCAGACAGGCCGGTCGGACCTCCTCCACCTTGGCGTCGAGTTCCTGCGTCACGGCGTTCTCAAAGTCGGAGTGACCACCGCCCAGGCGGTAGAACTCTTTGTACATTTCCTCCATGAACACGCGGAACGAGTCGTACCGTTCCGGCCGTTCACCGCCCCAGCCGTGATTCACGTACACCGCCCACTCCCCGCCGGCGCGCATATCGCCCGGGTCGAGCAGTACATCCGTCAGGTCCGAGAGTCGAGCGACAGCTGCAGCGCCCGGCCCCGCATGCCGGCCAGGAGCACCTCCTCCGCGGGCGGGTCTTCGTCGAGATACTCCTCGTACATCGACTGCTGGTCGTACGGATCTCCGTATGGCCCGATGTGCTCCGCCCCCGCCAGCAAACAGACGAAGCCACCCGCATGGCGCCAACCGTCCGTCGTCTCGAGGAAGGAGCGCAAGGACGGCGTAACAGCACCTCTGTGCCGAGTCCTTCACCCGATCCTCCTGCGCCGCCATCCGTGCGGGACCGGCCGGGGCGAATCCCAGTCATCGGTTCCGCACGATGTCCGCGTCCAGCTCCTGGAGTTCCTCCGGCTCCTTCGCGGCCGGCGCGTCCAGCCATTCTTCGCTCCACCGCTTGAGCAGCGGCCCCCACGAAGTGCCCCATGCGCGCCATCATGGCACCGGCCACTGACAGTGGATCAGGGTCGCACGGGTGAGCTCGTGCCCCGGACACGGGTTCGCCCTGGCGGAACCGCGTGAGTTCTGCCAGGGCGAGCCGGACCGCCGGGTCAACGGGTGAAGGTGACCCGGTGTTCCTTCAGCGTGCCGCAGTTGGAGCCGGACACCTGCACGTACACGTTGCTGATGTTGCCGCCCCAGTCGACGCAGTGGCCCTTGCCGTAGACGTAGGTCGGCCCCGCGTACGACGTGTACTGCCCGTAGTCCTCGTCACCCTGATCGGTGTCGGAGACGTAGATCCATGCGGACATGGCCACGGCGGTACCCGGGTTGTTGCGGATGGTCGCGACGCAGTTCTTGCCGTTCGCGGAGTTGTACGTCAGGTAGACGCTGCCCAGCGAGCCGACCGGCGCCGAGTTCACGGTCTTGTAGCCGCTTCCGCAGACCTTTTGCGGTGTGGTGTTGGCCGCGGCCGAGGCGGGCGCCGCCAAGGCGGTCGTGGTCCCCACCGACAGAGCCGCCAGTGCGGTGGCAGCCAGGGCGGAACGGATGAATCTCATATTTCCCCCTTGAGATCCTTGAAGGTAGTTGCTCCTGGCTTGTGTGACCCGTGAGGCAACCACATGGTTGTGCCCCACTTCGCATGAGGTGTCGCGGCCCGGGGCACGGGCTCGCCCCCCGCACGGAAGAGGAGGTCCGCGCGGCGCAGCAGCGAGAGCAACTGGCCGCCGGAGAGGGCGCCGGACATCACCTTCCGCCTGCCGCCCTCGTCGAGCCCGACATAGTGCGCATCCTCCCCCTCGCCCGGCAGCCGTCCCGGGGCACGGATCGCTCCGACCAGCACGGGCTCCGTCGCGGCCGGGTCGATCACCTGTACCTCGTGCCCGAGTCCGACGAGCCCTCACCTGCGGCAGATCCTCCCTGAGCCGCGCGACGGTACGCCGAACGGATCAGTCGACGGCTTCACCGGCTGACCGGGCACGAAGGGCACGCCCACCTGCACAGGTCACAGCAGGCGCTGCTCCGCCCACATGAAGACGAGGCCGGTGAGCCCGGTGCCGATGCCGTAGCAGGTCCCGCGCAGGAGGTGCGCCAGCGCGGTACGCCGGCGTCGGGCGAACCATGCCCGGGCCGACGTCCGCCGGTTCTTGCCTGCCGGGGGCAGGCAGGGGCCAGGGTTCATGCAAGACGTCCCTTTCAGACGGTGTCGTGGCGGGAGTCCGCCCGGTCGGTGGCGTCGGAACCGGCGGCCGGGACGGGACTCCTCCTGCGTTCGGGGCCCGGTTCAGCGGCCCGCAGTGAACTCCTGCAGACGAGCGACCAGTTGGCGGTCGGGCCGGGCGACGATGACGGAGGAGCCGGGCGTGCGCGCCGCGAGGCGGTCGACTTCGTTCTCCAGGCCGCCGGTGGGGGGCAGCGCGCGGGAGCCGTTGGTGCGGACGTAGCGGGCGAAGAGCTCCAGCCCCTCTATGAACGCCGCATCCGGCGGAGCGGAGTCGGTCATGGAGTGAGTGAGCTGGTGGAACCAGTGCCAGGACCGCTTGGACTCACCGACGGCAAGGTGGTGCAGGTGCAGGCAGTAGGCGGCAGCGCGGCTGCCGGCGCCCGCCGCGAGCTGCCACCAGAACTGGGCGGACTCCGGATGCCCCGTCAGGTGGAGCAGGCAGGCGAACACAAGGGCGCCGTCGACGTCCATGCGGTCTTCCGTCAGCGGTCCGCGGTCGGGGTCTTCGGCGATCTTGGCGACATGGTCAGCGGCGGCCGGTTCGTTCAGCACCCACCGGCACACCACGCCCAGGCGCTGGCCCGCCTGGGCGGCACGGGCGATCTCCAGGGTGGGAGTGCGGCGGGAGGCGTCGGCGGCGAGGCGCCGCAGGCCCGCGGCGACGTCGAAGCGGCGCGGCCCGGTCACGGGCACCCTGGCTTCGGCCAGCAGGGTGTCGAGGGTGGTGGTCACGGTCCTTCTCTCCTCTGCTTGGGCTTCTTGCGTTCGTCGGGCAGGCCCAGCTTGATGCGCAGGCGTTCCTTGCCGCGGCGGAGGTGGTGGCCGACGGTGCGTTCGTCGATGCCCACGTACCAGGCGACTTTGGAGGTGGGGTAGCCGAGGATGTAGCGCAGCACGATCACCTCGAACTGCCGGTTGGGCAGTTCCGCGATCGCCTCGTACAGGCCGCTGCTGGACTCCATCTTCTGCAGCTTGTCCCGGGCCGTGGCCAGGGCCTTGTTCATCGCCTGGGCGATGGGCCCGTTGATGACGAAGGCCGGCGCGCGCCCCTCCAGATCGAGGCGGTCGTGCACGGCTCGTCGGACGATCGCCCAGGCGCCCTGCTCGAGGTTGCCCGCGCTCAGCAGTTCGGTCCAGCCGGCATGGATCTGCAGGAACACCTCGTGTATGACCTCTTCGGACGCCTCGCGCGTACCGAAGTGGACTTCGGCGTAGGCGTGGAACACCTCCTGGTGACCGAGGTAGAAGGCCTCGAAGTCCAGCGGCAGGTCCAGCGGCAGGTACAGGGACTGCGACAGCCCGGCACCCTGGGCATGGGGCGGAGGTCCCTCCAGGGCGTCGTCGTAACTCACGCGGGCCTCCCGTCGGCAAGGCACATGCGCAGGCTTCCTCTCCATTGAGGGTCGACTGGGACCGGCGCCAACTCATGTGCGCCGACGGCCCGTTGGGCCTGACACCTACCTAAGTGATTCAGCGGACGGATCACTCATGGCCGTCGCGGAAAAATCACCGAGCGTCCCGGCACAACGGCACCGTGCACTCTTCAACAAGCACCGCTAGTCACCCTCAGTAGTGCGCTGACCAGGCCTGACCCGATCGAGGGAACTGACGAACAGTTCTGCGCATCCCTGTCGTGTTCTGCGTCACACCAGCTCCGCGACCCGGCATGCGCCCCGCGCAGGCTTCTTCTGCACACCCCTGAGCATCACGAAGAGTGACTCCATCACTGGATCGACGGCATTGAATATTTCCATATTCTGGAATAGAAATTCCGTCTAGCGATAAGTTACGCTCCGCCCCTCGATCACAGCAGCGGTCATCAACACGAGGGGGAAGCATGCGCGAAAGTCGCGTGGCGCTCGTCACCGGTTCGTCGTCCGGGATCGGAGCCGCCGTGGCCCGGCGGCTGGCCACGGAGGGCATCCGGATCGTCGTCAACTCCGCGCGGAGCGCCACCGCGGGCATGGAACTCGCGGCCGGGCTGCCCGAAGCGGTGTATGTGCAGGGGGATGTCGCCGACCCGGACGACGCCCGGCGGATCGTGCAGGGCGCGATCGACGCGTACGGCCGGCTCGACATCCTGGTGAACAACGCGGGCACGACCCGATTCATCCCGCTGGAGAACCTGGACGCGGCGGATGTCACAGCCTGGCGGGAGATCTTCGACGTCAACGTCTTCGGGGTCTGGCAACTGACCACGGCCGCCGTCCCGCACCTCCAGCGGTCGGAGGCGGCCTCGATCGTCAACATCTCGTCGGTCTCGGCCACCCGGGCCCTGGGCAGCTCGGTCCCCTACGCCGTCAGCAAGGCCGCCCTCAACCACATGACGCGGCTGCTCGCCTCCCAACTCGGCCCGCGCATCCGCGTCAACGCGGTCGCTCCCGGACTCATCGAGACGCCCTGGTACGACGGCGCCGACGAGACGTGGAACCACTCCGTGGAGTGGATCACCGCCAACACGCCTCTGCGCCGCGTCGGTTCACCGGCGGACGTGGCCGAGGCCGTCCACTACCTCACCACCGCCGCGTACACGACCGGTGATGTGCTGACCGTGGACGGGGGCCGGCACATCGTCTGATCCACTGCGGGCTGACCCCGGCCGAGTAGCGGCGACGCGAGCCTGAGTACGTGCGCTCAGGCCCTGCCCGTCGGCGCCTCCTACCGTGGCCTCCAGTGAGCGTACGAGGGCACAGGGGGCAGCCATGAGCAGCGGTGTGTACGGAGCGAACGTCACCGGTCCGGGACGGTGGCCCACCGCGTACCTGGTCGTGGTCGGTCTGCTGGCCGGGGGCGGCGCTCTCCTGAACGCGCTCGCCTTCTACATCTCGATCTTCGCAACGGACGACTGCTCCTCGCAGAACCCGGCGTTCCGCTGCACGGGCGCGGGTCTGCTGACCATGTGGGGACTCCCGTGGGCGGGACTGGCGTGCTCGGTGGGGGCCGCGCTCGCCGCGGCTGCGTGGTGGCGCGGGGGCCGGGTGTGGTGCGGGCTGCCGATCGGGGCGCTCGTGTACGCGGCCGGGCTGGCGGGGACGTGGCGGGTGATGACGTCGTGACCGGAGTCGCACGGCACCTGAAGGCTGTCCGGCGCCGCAGCACTTCGCCTCGCTAACGGAATACCGGACCGGCCGCGACCCAGCTGTTCCTGTTCGGCGGTGCCCTGCCGATCCGCGGCGTGCGCTGGGCCGGGCCGCTGCGTCAGCGTGGCGTCAGCGCTCCCTGCCACTGTTGTTCCCGTGAACGGCACGGGAGACCGGGCCGGGAGCGAGGAGAGGTGCCCGGAGTGGCTTATCGGGGACCGACGAGTACGCCTCACGGTCGGGCCTCAGGGCCCACGCAGGTTCAAATCCTGCCCTCTCCGCCTGACTTCCGCGGTTCGTCACCCGGTGGCGAGGCCCTTCAGCTTGTCCACCGAGCCGTTGAACCTGTCGTGGTCCCCGACCGTCGGACCCGAGGACGTGTACTGCCACATGGTGTACGAGGACCAGCCCGACGGCAGCGTCCCCGCCGCCGAGGCGTACCGGGCGACCCAGAGCGGGTTGGTCGCACCGAAGCCCGCGTAGTCGCCGGTGCACTGGGTCCACCAGCTGGTGGCCGTGTAGATGACGGCGTTGCGGCCGGTGCGGGACTTGTAGCGGTCCAGGAAGTCGCGGATCCAGGTGACCATGGCGCTCTTGGACTTGCCGTAGCAGTCGTCGCCGTACGGGTTCCACTCGATGTCGAGCGCGCCGGGCAGCGTCTTGCCGTCGTTGGACCAGCCGCCGCCGTGGTCGACGAAGTAGTCGGCCTGGGCGGCACCGCCCGTGGTGTCCGGCGTCGCGAAGTGGTAGGCGCCGCGGATCATGCCGATGTCGTAGGAGCCGTTGTACTGCTGGGTGAAGCTGGAGTTCTTGTAGTACGTGCCCTCCGTCCCCTTCGTGTACGCCCACCTGACGCCGCTTCCCCACAGCGTCGACCAGGCGACGTTGCCCTGGTAGCTGGCGACGTCCACACCTTCGGTCTGGGTCACCCGGTGAACCGAATCGGACTCGAGGGGGGTGGCGTCCACGCCGTCGTGGGTGAGCACACCGATGCCCATGTAGGCGCTGCCGCGCCTGGGCAGGGACCGGGAGTCGGCCGGCGAGGGCGCGGCCGCGGGGATCGACAGGGTCAGCAGGAGGCCGGTCAGGGCGCCGGTGACGAACCGGCGCGAGCGGCGGCGGTGAAGCGGTATATGGCTTGTCACGCAATCCATCTGACCCGCAGCCGGTCCGTCCCGCACTCCGGATTCCACCCAACTACGCCAATTCGGCCCGGTATATACGCCAGGTGAGTGGCTCGGCAGTCATGTCGACATGGTTGTGGGCGGCACCGGGAAAGGTGCCGCCCACGACCGGCCGGTCCGGGTCAGCCGTCGATGCGGTGCTGGGTCCAGAAGGAGGTCAGGTCCGTGCTCGTGGCGGCCTGGGCGGCCGCCTTGAACTCGGCCGTGGTCGAGACGCCGTACCAGTGAGCGGCCGCGTAGTCCTTGAGCAGCTTGGCCATGGCGGTGTCGCCGAGGACGCGCCGCAGATCGTGCAGGGCGCACTTGCCGTAGCCGTAGACCACGGTGGAGTAGCGGGACGAGTGGGCGTCCCAGTAGGCCATCGAGTTGGTGATCTTCTCGGCGCTGGAGGCCCAGGAGACGCTGCTCCAGCAGTTGCTGCCGGTCTTGCCGAGAGCCAGGTCGGTGGCGTAGTCGGTGAACGCCTCGTCCAGCCACGGGCTGGTGTACTCGTCGTCGCCGACGATGCCGTACCACCACTGGTGGCCGATCTCGTGGGTGAGCGCCGTGGTACTGACCAGGTCGAGGACGAAGCCGGGGTACTCCATGCCGCCGAACCAGTAGTTGTTGTCGATGACCGCGTCCAGCTCGCCGTAGGGGTAGGCGCCGAAGCGTGCCGCGTGGGCGTCGACGGCGGTCCTGGCGGTGCTGAGCATCGACTGGGCACTGGAGGAGCTGATGCCCGAGACGGAGTAGATGTTCACGGGAACGCCGCCCGCCGAGGCGCCTGAGATCTTGCTGAAGGGGCCGGCGGCCCAGGCGAAGTCACGGACCTTGGACGCGGTGGCGGTGGTCACCGTGCGACCGCTGGAGCCGGGGGTGTCGGTGGAGGTGCCGGTGGCCGGGACCAGCAGGCTGTTGGGGTGGTCGAGGGTGACCTTGAAGTCGGCGGCCAGGGAGTAGAAGGACTCGCCGTTGTTGGTGTACGGGTCCAGGTGCCAGCCGGCGCTGTCGCGGACCGCGAGGACGGGCAGGGCGTTGCCGATGAAGCTGAAGGCTCCGTCGTGGCCGAACCGGTCGGCGCCGCTGGGCACGGTGATGCCGAGGTCGAAGCCGATGGTGGCGGTCTGCCCCTGGTTCAGCGGTGCCGGCAGGGTGATCTTCAGGGCGGTGCAGTTCACGGAGGGTGCGCCCGCGGTGCCGCCGGTGACGTTGGTGACCGTGATGGGCATCTCCGAGCAAGTGCCGTGGTAGTTGTCCCACAGCCTCAGGTACACCTCACTGAGCGCGGTGGCGGAGGTGTTGGTGAAGGACGCGCTCTCGTGCCCGTTCCAGACGGTGCCGCTCGTGTCGCTGCTGAGGCTGACCGTGTAGGAGGGCGCGGCCGGGGTGCGGGTCGAGTCCGTCGGGGGCGGGGTGGTGCCGCCGGAGGTGTCCAGGGCGATGTCGTCCAGGACGAAGTCCGTCCGGAGGCTGGAGTCCTCGGTTCCCGTGAAGGTGAGGTTCACGGTCTGGCCCGCGAACGACGACACGTCGAACGACTTCTGCACGTAGCCGGTGTTCTCGTCGAGGTTCGAGTACGTCGCCAGCGTGGTGCTGCCGATCTTGGCCGTCAGCTTGTCGTACGCGGTGGACGAGGTCGTCTCGTCGGTGTCGATGTGCAGCCAGAAGGTGAGGGTGGCGGTGCTGCACCCGCTCGGGATCGTGACGCTCTGGGCGAGCGTGTCGGTGTGGGTGCTGCCGACTCCGTTCAGCCAGGCGAAGGAGGAGCCGCCGTGGGCGCTCTGGCCGGTGCGGCTGGTGATCACGCTCGACGAGGACTGGGTCCAGGGCGAGGTGCCGCTTTCGAAGCCGCCGTTGGTGACCGCCTGCGCCGGAGTGCAGGCGGCGGCCACCGGTTCCTGGGCGGGCTGGGCGGCGGCGGGGGTGACGGGGAGGGAGAGGGCGGCCAGCGCGGCGACGGTGAGGACACCGGCACCGAGGGCCTTGTGGGGGGTCGATCTCACACGCTACTCCTTTGCGGCGGCCGGGATTCCGGCCTGCTCGACGGCCGCCCGGCCGGCTGGGGTGCGCCGGGGCGGCCCTGGGGTGGGGTTGCGCGATCGCTGTGCGGGTGGTGCGCCGCGCCCTCATGGGGTCAGGGCGAGGACTGCCGAAAGAGTGACAGATTTGACCGGGGCATGCCAGAAGGTCAGGGGAAGTGGGTGACTGGGCTCCTGATGGCGCAACAGCGGACGGTGGATCAGCGGGTGTCCAGGACCATGAACACCCCCCGCAGGCGGCTGCCGTCCGGCGCCGGCCAGCCGCTCGCGACATGGCCGGTCACGGGCTGCGCGGGCAGCGGCGGGTTCTCGGGGACGGGCCTCAGGACGCGGTGGACGTGGAGCGTCGTGCCGTGCGGCGCGGCGAGGTGCGTGCCCCGCTCGTCGTCGGTCGGCTCGGGGGCGAGGTCCTGGAGGGTGAAGGGCTCGCCCGTGTAGGAACGGGTCACCTCCGGGTCGGGGGTGTCCGAGATTGTCTGGGCCATGGCCTGCGCCCGGCCCTCGATCAGCGACAGCAACGCGGTGACCAGCACCGGGTCGTGGCAGCCGTCGTAGGCCCAGCGCCGGCCCAGCACGCCGTGCTCCATGGTGCCGACCAGTGCGTGCTCCGCCCCGGGCAGCGGCGCACCGCGGTAGCTGAGCGGGATCAGGTAGGCGGTCGGCTCGGCGGCGGAGGTGTCCGTGGCCACCATGATCTCGATCCCGACCTCGCCCGCGGGGTCGTCCAGCCGGAAGCCGCCGGACTTCGTCAGCACGGGGGCGTGCGCACCGCCGCGGTACCACGGCCGCGTGGGCAGCCAGTCCGCGAGAAGTTCCACCTTGGTCGGCTTGAGGGTGGTGTGGTGGATGATGGCCATGCCGGTGGCTCTCTTCCGTCGTGCCGATGCGTACCGCCGAAGCTTTCCACACCGTCCGAGCCGGTCATCCCTCCGCCCCGGTCAGCGCGGGTGTCAACTCGGCCCAGGGGTTGGGCGGTTGTCCGGTCACCGGTCCGCAGACCGCCGCACCGCGGTCGTGCGCGGTGCGTACGGCGAGGGGGACGAGGGCCTCGGGCACGCCGTAGACGAGATGGCAGAACCGGTCGGCCGGGTGGCGTGCCGTCCAGACCGGGCGGGTGAACGCCGAGACGTACGTGGACCAGTGGCCCTCGAACGTGACGGTCAGGTCGGCGAGACGGACGTAGCCGGGGACCGGGTGGACCCCCGGGTTGAGGACGACCGTCCCTGCGCCGAGCCGTCGTACCTCCCGGACCAGGCGCCGGCAGTCCGGCAGGCTCTCCGCGGTGGCGGTCGCCCGGTCGAGGAAGCAGCCCTCGGCCGCGTACCACTCCTGGTGCCGGCGCACGTCCTCGACGACCTCGGCACGGTCCCGGGCGCCGTAGTCGATGTCGACGTACCCGAGCAACCGGGCGCCGGCCGCCCGGAGCGCCCGGGCGGCCGCCGTGAAAGCGGGGTCGGGGGCCTCCCCGGGGCCGCTCGCGGGGTTGAGCACCACCGCGTACGTGCGGGCAGCCGCGGTGATCAGCCGGTGCCAGGCGCCGGGGTCCTCGGCCGGATGCACGTACAGCGGTATCAACAGGCTCATGGCAAGGGTCCGTTCGTGGCCGTGCCCGCCCACAGCGCGTCGAGGGCGTCGTCCAGGTCGTGGACGGGCCGCCAGCCGAGGGCGCGGTCGGCGGCCGTGATGTCGGAGCACTGCCACGACACCCGGGCGGAACGGGCCGAGCCGACGGCGCCTTCCGTGTTTTCCTCCAGCCGCCCCCGGAACTCCGCGCGCCGGGCCAGGCCCCGCACCAGCTCCCGTACCCGTACGGCCCCGCCGCCGCCGATGTTGAGAACGGACGGGAGCGGGCCCGCGGTGGTGACCGCGAGGGCGACCGCCCGGGCGAGATCGCGTACGTCCACGAAGTCGCGGTGGGCGGACAGGTCGCCGAGCCGCAGGACCGCGTCGGGGTTCCGCCCCGCCGCGCGCAGCTGGGCCGCCATGCGGCCGGGCAGGCTCGCGACGGGTGCTCCGGGACCGACCGGGTTGCCGACCCGGAGCACCACACCGTCCAGGGCGGCGGAGGTCACCGCGACGGTGCCCGCGAGCTTGGTCACGCCGTAGAGGGTGACCGGGCGGGCGGGCGCCGACTCGGCCGTCGCAGTGTCCGGAACGCCGGGACCGTACTCGGCGGCGGAGCCCAGGTGGACCAGGCGGGCGGTGGGCGCCGCCTCACGGAGCGCGGCGCACAGCGCGGCCGGGCCGCGGGCGTTGACCTCGGCGAGGGTCATCGGGTCGCCCCCGGTCGCGCCCGCGCAGTTGACGACGGCGTCGGGTGCGACCGTGGCCAGCGTCTTCGCGAGCCGCTCCGGCCGGTCCGTGGCGAGGTCGACGCGGAACTCCGCTGCGGACGAGCGGCCGCCGGCGAGGACCTGCGCGCCGTGCAGGGCGCGCAGCCGTTCTGCCACGTGGCGGCCCAGGTATCCGGTGCCGCCCAGGACGAGAATGCGCATGCGGTACTCAGGCTCCCTTGAGCAGAAGGGACTTGCGGGTGGTGAACTCGGCGTTCGCCCGGTCGTAGTCGTCGGGGCGGCCGATGTCCAGCCAGTACCCGTCGAACTCGTAGGCGTGCGGCGGGTTCTCGGCGGCCAGCAGGTCCAGGACGAGTTCGTCGAAGCCCAGCGGCAGGCCCGGCGTGTAGCCGTCCAGGGTCGCACGGCTGAGGCCGTAGACGCCCATGGAGACCCGGTAGTCCATGCTGGGCTTCTCCGTGAAGGCGACGACCTTGGTCGCGTCCGTGGTCAGCACGCCGAAGTCGATGTGCACCTTCCGGGCGTACGTCGCGATGGTCAGCGGTGCCCCGGAGACCTCGTGCCGGCGCAGGACGTCGGCGTAGTCGAGGTCGGTGAGGACGTCGCCGTTCATGACCAGGAAGCTCTCGGGCAGCCGATCGCGCAGCGTGAGCAGCGGGCCCATGGTGCCGAGGGGGCTGTCCTCGGTGGCGTAGTCGACGGCCATGCCCCACTGGGAGCCGTCGCCGACGTAGGCGCGGATGATCTCGCCCAGGTGGCCTATCGCGATGGTGCAGCGGCTGAAGCCCGCGGCGGACAGCTGGCGCAGCACGATCTCCAGGATGGCGTGCTGGTCGCCGATGGGGACGAGCGGCTTGGGCAGTGCGGTGGTGTAGGGCCGCAGCCGGACGCCCTTGCCTCCCGCCAGGATCACTGCGTGCATGGGACCTCTCCTTGCCTGACGGGGTCAGATGTTGTAGATGCCGGTCTTGTAGCGGGCCAGGTTGGCCGGGTCGCGGAAGAAGTCCACGGTGTGCGCGAGGCCTTGTTCGAGGGTGTGGGCGGGCTGCCAGCCGGTGGCCCCGGCGAGCCGGGTGGCGTCGGCGACGAGCCGCATCACCTCGGAGCCCGCGGGCCGGATGCGCTCTGCGTCTTCGCGGACGTCGAGGGCGGTGTCCATGACCTTGCCGATCAGCGCGACGAGGTCGCCGACCGAGATCTCGCCGCCGGTACCGGCGTTGAAGGTGCGTCCGACGACCTGGCCGGCGGGCGCGGTGCCCACGGCGAGGAACGCCTGCGCGGTGTCCCTGACGAAGGTGAAGTCCCGGGTGGGGCGCAGGTCGCCGAGGGTGATGGTGCGCTCCCCCGCCGCGACCTGGCCGATGACGGTGGGGATGACCGCGCGCATCGACTGGCGCGGCCCGAAGGTGTTGAAGGGTCTCAGGGTGACCACCGGCGTGCCGAAGCTGGCGTGGTAGCTGTCGGCCAGCCGGTCCCCGCCGGCCTTCGAGGCGGCGTACGGGGACTGGGTGTTGATGGGGTGGTCCTCGGTGATCGGCACGGTCTGCGCGGTGCCGTACGTCTCGCTGGTGGAGGTGTGCACCAGCCGGGGCGTGCCCAGGGCGCGGACGGCCTCCAGCACGTTGAGGGTGCCGGTGACGTTGGTCTCCACGTAGCTGTGGGGCGCCTGGTACGAGTACGGGATCGCGATGAGGGCGGCCAGGTGGTAGGCGACGTCGGCGCCTTCGAGCAGGCCGCGGACCGACCCGGGGTCGCGGACGTCGCCGAGGACGATCTCCACATGGTCGAGGACGTCCGGGGCGAGGGTCTCCAGCCAGCCGTAGGAGGAGAAGGAGTTGTACTGGGCCATGGCTCTGACCCGGTGCCCGGAGGCGACCAGGGCCTCGGTGAGATGAGAGCCGATGAAGCCCTCGGCTCCCGTGACGGCGGCGAGCGGTGCGGAGGTCAACTCGTGGGTCCTTCCGGTCGGTTGCATGGGTGTGGTCGGTGATGCGAGCGCATCAGGCGTGCCGGGCCGGCCGGCCGAGCAGCCGCAGCGCGCATGCCACCAGGCACAGCGCGGCGGCGCCGCAGCACAGCGGCAGGGCGAGCGGGCCCGGTGGCAGGCGCAGGAACACGGCCGCGCAGGCCGTGCCCGCGGCGGCGAGACAGATGGCGGCCGGCGGCCAGGCGGCCCCGAACGCCTGGAGGAGCAGAGCGGTCCACAGGGTGGCGGCGAGCAGGAGCAGGGCGGCCGGTTCGGCGCCGGTGAGCAGCGCCGCGGGCAGCAGCGGGAGGAGGTAGGCGAGCAGGCAGAGGCCGAGGACGGCGGCGGAGCGCAGCAGGAATCCGGCGGGCGTGGCGGCGGCCCGGAGGGCCGACACGGACAGGCCCCGGTAGCGGAACAGCAGCCACTCGGCCGGTCCCATACTGACGGTCAGCACGATCACCGCGTACGGCTCCTGCCGCCCCTCCAGCAGCACCAGCAGGCCGGCGGCCAGGCCGAACAGCCCGTAGGGCAGGGACCACAGCAGGCGGGGCCGTCTGCCGGCGGGCGCGGCCGGGGCGGCGTGGGCGCCGTGCAGCGCGTGACCGGTGACGGCGAGCGTCGCCAGCAGGGCCAGCAGGGGGAGCCCCGCCCGCGCCAGGGTGCCCGGTTCCCACCAGGGCAGCACGACGCCGCCGGCGATCAGCGGGGTGAGCGCGGCGAGCAGCATCCGCTCGCGGGCCAGTACGAGCAGGACGCCCGCGGCGGCCAGGTACAGCGACTGTGCTGCCGCTGCCAGGATCACCGGGCCGCCGTCGGCGAACGGTACGGCGGCGGCCGTGGCCACCACCGCGCCCACGGGTGCCCCGGTCAGCAGCGTGCGGGCCGCTTCCCGGCGCCCGGTGGCCGTCCGTAGGTGGGCGCGGTGGCCGAGCCCCTGCCCCCACGCCCAGGAGACGAGGCCCGCGACGACCAGCGCCGTGGCGTGCCGGCCGGGGTGCCACAGCGGTGCGGTGAGCAGGTAGGCGAGCCCCGGCAGGGCGAACAGCACGCCCCGCAGCAGGCAGCGCACGTGGTCCGGGCGCCAGGGGTCGGCCGCCGGTGCCGGTTCCGGGAAGGCCCTGGGCACCTGCTCGTACAGGGCCGTGGCGAGCGAGAAGAGGCTGGGATGGCCGTACCGTTCCTTGATCAGCTCGGCGGACAGGCCCTCGGCCTCCAGCAGTGCGGCCACCTCGTAGGGGTGGACCGCGGGGCCGATGCGGTCGGCGAGTTCGGCGGCGAGCCAGCTGACCGCCTCCGCGTCGGGGCCGTGTCCGGGAAGCCGGAGGGCGAGGGTGTGGTCGTCGCCGCGGCGGCCGCGCGCGGCTGGCCCGGCGAGCCGGAGGACGAGCGTGTCCTGTTCCGTTCCGCCCGGTTCGAGTGCCATCGGTCCGCTCATCCGGCCAGGCTCCCGGCGTCGGCACGGGCGTCCTGGGGCAGCACGGGTTCTGTGGTCAACGGCCGTGCGAGTGTGGGCAGTTCGCGGTAGATGGAGCGGAAGGTGTCGATGGTCTGGCGCAGGGTGAACTGTTCGATCACGCGCAGCCGGGCCGCCTCCCCCATCGCCCTGCGCCGGCCCGGGTCGGCGAGCAGGTCGAGGGCGGCTGCGGCCATGGCGGCCGGGTCGCGGGGAGGGACGACGAGCCCTGCGTCGCCGACGGCCTCCCGTACGCCGCCGACGTCGGTGGAGACGGTCGCCCGGCCGCAGGACATGGCCTCGATGAGGGTGAACGGGAAGCCCTCGCTGATGCTGGACAGCATCACGACGTTGCCGGCCGCATAGGCGTCCTTGATGTCGTCGACCCGGCCCTCGAAGGTGACGGCGTCCGCGTGTCCCAGTTCGGCCGCGAGCGCCTCGCACCGCTCCCGGTAGGCCTCTCCGCCCCGGGGCGTGCCGCCGAACAGGCGCAGGACGGCTTCCGGTATTCGCTCCCTGACCAGGGAGAAGGCGCGTATCAGGGTCTCCAGGTCCTTGATCGGGTCGACGCGGCCCGCCCAGCTGAGCGTGGGTGCGTCGGGCTCGGGTCCGGCCGGCGGGAAGGCGGCGGGGTCCACGCCGTTGTAGACCGTGCGGATCGACTCCGGTGCGGCACCGCCCTGTTCCTCCCACAGCCGGTTGTAGCGGTTGCCCGGGGTGATCAGGGCGGCCCGCCGGTAGCTCTCCTCGGCGAGCAGCCTGAAGAAGCCGAGCACGAGGGCCTTCACCGGCCAGCGGTAGGGCGCCGTGCGGTAGCCGAGATAGCGTTCGCGCAGGTAGACACCGTGCTCGGTGAGCAGCAGCGGGACGTCGTAGCGGTCCAGGCCGGCCAGGCCCGGCAGGACGGCGACTCCGCCGCTGACCGCGTGGGCGACGCCGCCCCGAGGTGGTGGTGCGGCCAGGGGGCGCAGGGCGTGTTCGAGCAGGGCGGTCGCGGTGACCGCGTCGTGCAGGGTGGGCCGGGCCTCGTGGACGGCGAGTCCGGGACGGTTCCACACCGCGGCGAGGATGGCGATGGCCCGGTCGCCGCGCAGGAACGGGCTCAGGGAGCCGTCCGCCGCGGACCGCGCCATCGTGTACAGGGCAGGTGCGAAGCCCTCCTCGGCGCGCGGGTCGAGCAGCGCCGTCAGGAACCGCTCGTAGGCGGCGGCGAGTCGGTTGCGGGCGCGGCCCCGGGGCGGGCGGCCCTCGGGCGGGGCGCCCCACATGGGGACGGACCGCACGCTGCGGACGTGGGCGGGCAGGTCCCAGACGACGGGTTCGCGTCCGGTGCCGGTGACGGCGATGACGTCGAAGTCGAGGTCGGGCATGCCCTGGACGAGTTGGTCGCACCAGACACTGACGCCGCCGTGGCTGTGCGGGTAGGTGCCTTCGGTGAGCAGGGTGACGCGCGTCGCGACGTGGCTGCGCGCGCCGTGGTGAACGTGCATGGATGTGCTCCACGGCCGAGAAGTGGGGTGGTCGTGCCGGTCCCGGCCGCAGGTGGGCGGCCGGGACCTCGGTTCGGTGCGCCGTTCAGCTGTCCGGGGTGTACGGGACCTGCTCGGTCATGCCCGCGGGGACCTTGGTGTGCGGCGCGGGCCGGGTGGCCGGTGTCTCGGCTGCCGCGGCCGCGGCCGGGGCGACGGCGGAGGACGGCAGAGTCAAGGTGAGAGCACTGCCGGAGGAGGCCGTCCAGCCGGACACCTCGCCCGCATACGCGCCGCCGAAGGCGTTGCCGCCGAGCGTGGTGCCGGTGGGCAGGGTCGCGGTGACGGCGACACCGCTCGGCGCCTGCACGGTCACGGCGTCGCCGATGCGGTAGGCGGTGACCTGACCGGCGCTCAGAGCGGTCTTCCAGGCGGCGCGGCGCTGCAGTTCGGTGCCGATGTCCTTCATTCTCAGGTTCACCAGCGGGGTGTTGTCCGCGAACAGGGTGTCGTAGCCGTCGAGTACGCCGTTCAGGACGGGGTAGGCGATGCGGTCCTCGGCGAGGTTGGACTGGTGGATGAAGTGCGGCTTCGGGTCGTTGGACAGGACGTGGCCGAAGGCGATCCGGGTCTCCAGCGGCACGATGTGGTCGCCGTAGCCGGTGCCGGTGTTCAGCGGGGACGGCAGACAGGTGGTCGTGGCGGGGTTGTCCTCGCAGATGCCGCTGCCGCCCTGGGCGCGGCCGGTGTAGATCCAGTTGTACTCGTCGACCTGTTCGGCGGCCCGGCCCGTGTTGTAGAAGACGTTCATCGGGTAGCGCGAGACGGTGGTGGCGGGGCCGACCTTGCGCTGTTCGGGGTCACGGGAGTTGTCCGAGGCGAGCCAGTCGATGCCGTTGTCGGCGAGGGCCGGGGCCAGGTTGGGGTTGTCGTCGGGCTGCTGCGGCAGGAGCTTCAGGCCGGAGTGCTCCCCGGTGACCAACTCGTCGCTCTGGAGCGGCAGTCCGGCGGCCTGTCCCCAGGCGCGGTTGGTGGCGATCTCGTGGTCGATGGTGCTCCGGTCGACCCACTTGGTGCTGCCGTCGGCGTCGGTCCGGCACGTCCAGGGCACCACGGTGGTGTTCTGCTCGCAGCCGAGGAAGGCGTGCGTGTAGGTGTGGTTGACCCAGCGGAACTGGTCACGGTCGGCGATGAGCTTGTCGGCGAGCTGGTCGACGCCGTTGTTGTCCTCGCGCTGGTCGACGCTGCCCGCACCGTTGTAGACCAGGTCGAGCGTGAAGCGGTGGCTGCTCTGCCAGGCGGTGGCGTAGTCCACGTCGGCCGGGGTCATGCGGATCGGGTTGGGTGTGCCGGCCCCGCCCGTGCAGTCCACGTCGCCGGGCGTGCAGTTGAGCTGGGTGTCCCAGCGGTCGTCGGCGGCGAACACGTCGTCCACGTGCACGGCGAAGTAGTTGCGGGCGGCGCCGAGGTGGACGCCCCCGGTCATCCACTCCACGATGCCGCGGGCCAGCAGCCGGAACTGCTGCTGGTACTGGTTGTAGACGAAGGTGACGACCAGCTCGCGCCGCCCGTCGTGCCGGTACTCGCCGACCAGCGAGCCCTGCTTCGACGTGCCCGGTATGGATGCCTGCACGTACGGGGTGAAGTCGGCGCCGGCCGCCGGCGGCGACAGGTAGGCGTAACTCTCGCCGACGGAAGGCGAGTTGTCCTCGAAGGGCACCGCACCGTCGAGGTAGCCGAAGGGGCCCGCCTGGCCGGCGGCGGTCACCTGGGCCCGGACGCCGTCGACGGTGCCCGAGTAGCCGCCGGAGACCGGGTACTGCAGGCCCGCTTCGGGGCGGGCGTAGGTGTAGGCGTCGACCTGGGGGAGGGCGTACGTCCGCTCGTAGGAGGCGAGCGCGGCCATCTCGGCGGAGCCTGCGGCGAACGGGTTGTCGTTGGGCAGGACGACGGCCTGGTACTTGGCGCGCGGCCGCCCGTCGACGGTGTCGGCGAGGAAGGCGGCGTCGACGGTGGGGCGGTCGGACCGGGTGAGGTCGACCTCGGTGTACGGGGTTCCGGCGGCATCGAGTTCGGCGGCGACGGCGTCGGTGGCCGGTCCACCGTCGCTGACCACCAGGATTCTCAGGTCGATGCGAGGCGCCGTGCTGTCGGCCCGGGCCGCGCCGGCCGGCGGTCCGAGCGCGGCGATGAGCGCGCCCACCGACAGTGCGGTGGCGCGTATGGTCCGCTTCATGCGGTGAAGTCCCCTCCCCGGGCAGGGGTGAGCACGGCTCCCGTGGAGCGGACGCACCCCCTCGCGTGACGCCGGCGTCCCCCTCAGAAGCCGGTCGTCGACGCATCCGTCGCGTCACATGGTGATGGCTGTGTGTAGCTTCTGTGGTCGAGTTACGAAATCTGACGGAAAAGTGCAGGTGTCCAACGGCCCACCCAGGCAACCTGATGGGCCGTCTTCTCGTCGGCGCGGCACGGGGGTTGGCGGCATTCCGTCAGCTTCGGTGTGCTGGTCCGGGCCCGGGACGACGCACCGGCGGGCCGTGGTGGCCCGCCGGGCTGAGTGTCAGTGGTCCAGACCGGGCGGAGGCCTGTCCAGAGTGTCCGGTTCAGGCCACTCGCACCCTGCGTCCGGTTGGTCCGTCAGGCGCAGAGCACCCGCGTCTCGGGCGTGTAGACCGGCCCGCCGCTGGTGTTGCTGCTGTCGCTGAATTCTGCGTAGTAGTACGAGTAGAAGCCGATGTTGCCGTTGCAGCCGGAGTCGGCGGCGACCCGCAGGGTCAGCGTGACGGTGCGGCTCTGGCCGGGCGGGATGGTGGCGCCGTAGTTGCCGCCGAGGTTGGCCGGGCCCGTGCCGGAACAGGAGGTGCTGCCACCGGCCGTGGCCAGGCTGCAGCCGGTGAAGCTGTACTTCAGGTCGGGGCGCTGGGTGGTGAGCCAGGTCGGGTCGACGGTCTGGTACACGAACCAGATGTCGTAGATCTTGTTGTTGGTGATGGTCATCGACAGGTTCACCGTGCCGCCGGGCGTGGTGGTGGCGCTGTCGGTGCTGAAGGTCAGCGCGGCCGGCGCGGGATCGGCGCCGGCCGCCGGCGCGAGGCCGAAGACGGCGAGGACGAACGCGAGGACGGCGGTGAGACCGAGGCGTCTCATCAGAGGTGATCGCATGGCCCGGGAGGCTAGGCACGCGGCAGGCACGCCGTCTGCCCCACCGGCGGCGCCCCACACGCCGGTCGGCTGAAAGTGATCGTTCCGTGAAGGCGATGCGGTGAACCTGTGACGATGATTTGTAGGCCGTATCCACGCACGGTGCCGGCGGGTGACCCGAGGAACCCGTGGGGGCCGGCGGAGCGCCGGTGCGATCGGGCGCTATTGGCGGGGACGAGTCCACCGCGGCCACAGGGAATGCCGTCCACCGCTTGCCTACTGGGGAGATTCTCGGCCAAACACCGCTTTCCGGCCTGGCGTTGCCTTTCCGGCCCACCGCCCGCTCATGACTCCCGGGGAGAGTGCCGACGCGCCGCTCGCACACAGGTTCAAACGCTGCCCTCTCCAACCCCTTGCCCCGGCGTGAATGTTCGTTCCCGCTTCTGGTCCGCAAGACCTACCGGACGGTATACAGGCCCAGTTGACACGCGCGGACCGCGCTTCGGTGCGGGCCGCGTGCACTGTCCCGGCCTCAGGGGGAGGATTCCATGGCGAACGACACACGGGCGGCAGACGGGGCGAGAGGCCGGCGGCGGGTCGCCGTGCTGGGGGCGGCACTCGGGGGCTGCGCCCTCGTCGCCGCCTCGACGACACCGGCCGCCGCGCACCCCGCCGGACACGGCCGCGACCTCGCCTACGTCTCCCTCGGGGACTCCTACACCTCGGGCCCCCTCATCCCGCGCCAGGTGGACGCCGACTGCGCCCGCTCCGACCACAACTACCCCTCGCTCGTGGCGGCGGAGCGCGACGCGACCGCGTTCAAGGACGTGAGCTGCGGCGGGGCGACGACGAACGAGATGTGGCAGCCGCAGGGCACCAACGGCCCGCAGCTGAACGCGCTGAGCCGGGACACCGACCTGGTGACGGTGCAGATCGGCGGCAACGACGTCGGCTTCGGCTCGATCATCAGCACCTGCGCCCGCCTGGGCGTCCAGGACCCGACGGGCAACCCCTGCGAGCGTGCGTACAAGGCGTCTGGGTACGACCGGCTGGCTCTCACCGTCCTGGAGACCGCGCCGAAGATCGACCGGGTGCTGCGGGCCGTGCACGCCCGCGCGCCGCACGCGCGCGTGCTCCTCGTCGGCTACCCGGACCTGCTGCCGGACGACGGCAGCGGCTGTTTCCCCTCGGTGCCGTTCGCGCAGCGGGACTTCCCTTATCTGCGGGACACCGAGAAGCGGCTGAACCTGATGCTGCGCGCGGTCGCCGCCTGGAACCGGGTCGCATACGTCGACACCTACGGCCCCACGGTCGGCCACGACATGTGCAAGGCGCCCGCGGACCGCTGGATCGAGCCGCTCCAGCCTGCCTCGCCCGCGGCCCCCGCACATCCGAACGCCCGGGGCGAGGCCGCCATGGCGCAGGCCGTGCTGGACCGGCTGGAGCACGGACGCGGACGCGGCTGAGCAGGAGCGGCGACGGCCTCCGCGCTCGTGGTCGCGAAGGCCGTCGCACCGCCGTGGTACGCCTGTCGTACTCCTGTCGTACCGTCGTCGCAGGGCCGCCGTGCGGTGGTCGTCGGTTCCGGGGTCTCAGCCGCCGAGCGCCGCCTGGACCACGCCCTTGGCCTCCTCCTGCACCTGGGCGAGGTGGTCGGGGCCGAGGAACGACTCGGCGTAGATCTTGTAGACGTCCTCGGTGCCCGACGGACGGGCCGCGAACCAGGCGTTGGCGGTGGTGACCTTGATCCCGCCGATGGCGGCGCCGTTGCCCGGCGCCTCGGTGAGGACTCCGGTGACCGCCTCTCCGGCCAGGGTGTCGGCCGTGACCTGAGCCGGGGACAACTTCGCCAGCAGCGCCTTCTGTTCGCGGGTGGCGGGGGCGTCGATGCGCGCGTAGGCGGGTGCGCCGAAGCGGGCGGTCAGGTCGGCGTAGTGCTCCGACGGCGTCCTGTCCGTGACCGCCGTGATCTCGGAGGCCAGCAGGGCCAGCAGGATGCCGTCCTTGTCGGTGGTCCACACCGAGCCGTCGCGGCGCAGGAAGGACGCGCCGGCCGACTCCTCGCCGCCGAACCCGAGGGTGCCGCCCGCCAGTCCGTCCACGAACCACTTGAACCCGACGGGCACCTCGACCAGTTGACGGTTCAGGTCGGCGGCGACCCGGTCGATCATCGAGGAGGAGACGAGCGTCTTGCCGATGCCCACCTCTGTGGGCCACTGCTCGCGGTGCCGGTAGAGGTAGGAGATGGCGACCGCGAGGTAGTGGTTGGGGTTCATCAGGCCCCCGTCGGGGGTGACGATGCCGTGCCGGTCTGCGTCGGCGTCGTTACCGGTGGCGATGCGGAAGCGGTCGCGCTGCTCGATGAGGGAGGCCATCGCGTACGGCGAGGAGCAGTCCATGCGGATCTGGCCGTCCCAGTCCAGCGTCATGAACCGCCAGGTGGGGTCGGTGTGCGGATTGACCACGGTCAGGTCGATGCCGTGCTGCTCGGCGATCCGGCCCCAGTAGGCGACGGACGCACCGCCGAGCGGGTCGGCGCCGATGCGCACGCCGGCCGCGCGGATCGCGTCGAGGTCGAGGACGCTCGGCAGGTCGCCGACGTAGGCACCCAGGAAGTCGTACCGCCGGGTCGTGTCCGCGGCGAGCGCACGGGTGTAGGGCAGCCGCTGTACGTCCTTCAGGCCACCCGTGATGATCTGGTTGGCCCGGTCCTGGATCCAGGAGGTCGCGTCCGAGGCCGCCGGGCCGCCGTTGGGCGGGTTGTACTTGAATCCGCCGTCGGCGGGCGGATTGTGCGACGGGGTGACGACCACGCCGTCGGCGAGGCCGGAGGTGCGGCCCCGGTTGTACGTGAGGATGGCGTGCGAGACGGCGGGCGTCGGGGTGTAGCCGTCCGCGCTGTCGACGAACACGGTCACCTCGTTGGCGGCGAACACCTCCAGGGCGGTGACCTTCGCGGGCTCGGACAGGGCGTGCGTGTCGGTGCCGATGAACAGGGGGCCGTCCACGCCCTGGGCCGCGCGGTACTCGCAGATGGCCTGGCTGGTGGCGGCGATGTGGTCCTCGTTGAAGGCGGTCGCCAGGGACGAACCCCGGTGCCCCGACGTGCCGAACGCCACCCGTTGGCCCGGGTCGGCCGGGTCGGGGTGCAGTGCGTAGTACGCCGTGACCAGCCGGGCCACGTCGACAAGGTCCTCGGGACCGGCCGGCCGGCCCGCTCGCTCGTGCGGCATGAGTCCGTTCCTCCGCATCGGTGTGTTCGATAGCTCGCGGCCCATCTTCCCTCGTCAGGGGACCGACGTGCGAGTGCGCCACCGGCGCGTGGAGCGGACCGGGCCCGTCTGCCCTATGATCCGCTTCTCCGACCGACATCATCGCGCCACGCCTCCGCGTGCCACCTCCGACGGGCAGGTGACCCTTCGTGTACGGACCCGCCGTCAAGGCACCCTGGACGCTCGCCCGTTCCGCCCAGGCCGCGGTGGCCGCGGCAGCATTGGCGGACGTCTACCGGGCGGTGACCGTGCGCGCGCACCTCCTTCGTCCGCAGGACACGTCCCTCAGGGCGTCGAGGCGTGCGTCCATGGTGTACGTGGACCTGATGCTGGTCGCGATCGTGCTGTTCCTGGTCTGGTTCTCCCGCTGTCGGCGCAACGCCCAGCTCCTGTCCCCCGGGCCGCTCCCCGGTTCCGCCGCCTGGGCCGTGTTCGCCTGGCTGATTCCCGTGTTCAACCTCTGGGTTCCGCGCGGGCTGGTCCTCGACGTTCATCGCGCGAGCGGCCCCGGTGCGACCGGGAAGAGCGACCGGGTGCTGGTGAACGTCTGGTGGGCGGCGTGGGCCGGACACACGGTGGTCGTCACCGTGGGCACCCGGCTGGGCCAGGGGGCTTCGCTCACGCTCCTTCTCGTCGCCGGAGGCCTCGACCTGGCCGCCGGTGCCCTGGCGATCGCCGTGATCCAGCGGGTCACGGCGCGGCAGGCCACAGCGCTCACCGCCACGCTCCCCGTCCCTGGCGCCGTGGACCTGCCGCGTCTCTCCTAGAGCGTCAGCCGATGTGGTAGCTGTCCCCGTACACCTTCCAGTCCAGCGGTGTGTTCAGATCGAGGTTGCCCTTGCGCAGGAAGACCCGCTGTTCGGTGTCGACCCTGCTGGTGTCGCTGTGCGCCTCCTCCTGCTTCATGGCCCACACCCGGGCGTCGAGGAAGGCGTTGAGGTATGTCGTCTCGTTGCCCCCCTGCGCCGGCGGCTTCGCGCTGCGCAGGGCCCGCTTGCGTATGTTGCGGAAGCTCGTGGGGTCGTCGCCGTCGCCGTGCATGACGATGGCGTCGTAGTAGGTGAACTGGCCGAGGGCGCGCAGCCCGTCCGACTTGCCCTGGGCGACCGCGGGATCGAAGTAGACGCGGTCGCGTTCGTCGTTCTGCGCCTGCTGGAACGCGGAGTCCTGGGCGGCCTTGCGCCAGTCCTTGGGGTAGTTGGGGTCCAGTCCGCTGTGCGAGTCGCTGCCGTTGACCCGGCGCAGGGCGGGCAGGTACTTGGCCAGGACGTTGCCGGGCCTGCGGTCGGTGTAGAGCTGGACGAGGTCGAGCATGTCGCCGGTGCCGGAGCAGAAGCCGATGATGCCGGCGGTGTAGCCGCGCCCGTCGCCGATGTCCTCGATGTACTTGTACTGGGCCTTCCAGTCGAGCGAGGAGTTCTCCGCGCTCGAGACCAGTTGCATGGCGATCTCCTTCTTCGCCGGGTCGTCGAGGCCGGGCGCTGCCGCCGGTGCCGCGGCGACGCGCTGGACGCCGAGCAGCGCGCCGGAGGCGACGGCGCCGAGCACGGCGACTACGGTCCGGCGCGAGAGGTGGGCGGAGGCTGCTGATGTGTGGTCTGTGTGCTCCACGAGGACTCCAAGTCGGGGTGGGGGGTGGAGAGTTGGTCCGTACCGGCACTGGTAGGAAAGTTTCCTATCAAACACGAGGGAGACCGGTAACCCATCCCGCGAGAAGTTCGTAGGATCGAACAGCATCACGCCGCCGTCGCCCGATTCAGAAACCGGAACGCTCAATGCCATGAAAGGCATCGGTTGGACTTACGAATCATGAAGGCGCAGGGTGGACGAGCCCCGTCGCACACGACGGGCACCCCCTACGGCACGACCCGGAGACGACCCGATGAACCACGTCGCGAACCCCGATCGCTACGACGGCACCATGCGCTACCGGCGCACCGGCCGCTCGGGACTGGACCTCCCGCTCCTGTCCCTGGGCTACTGGCACAACTTCGGCGACGACCGCCCCTTCGAGACCCAGCGCGAGATCGCCCTGCGCGCCTTCGATCTCGGGATCACCCACCATGACCTGGCCAACAACTACGGTCCGCCGTACGGCGCGGCCGAGATCAACTTCGGCCGGCTGCTGAAGCAGGACCTCGCGCCGTACCGGGACGAGCTGGTGATCTCCACCAAGGCGGGCTGGGACATGTGGCCCGGCCCCTACGGCCAGGGCGGCGGGTCCCGGAAGTACGTACTGGCCTCGCTGGACCAGTCCCTGCGCCGCACGGGCCTGGACTACGTGGACATCTTCTACTCCCACCGGCTGGACGCCTCCACCCCGTTGGAAGAGACGATGGGCGCGCTCGACACAGCGGTACGCCAGGGCAAGGCCCTGTACGTCGGCATCTCCTCGTACGACGCCGAGCGCACCCGGCAGGCGGCCGCCATCCTCCGCGAGCTGGGCACCCCGTTGCTGATCCATCAGCCGTCGTACAGCATGCTCAATCGCTGGATCGAGGCCGACGGCCTGCTCGACGCGGCCGAGGAGGAGGGCTTCGGCGTCATCGGGTTCACGGCGCTCGCCCAGGGTCTGCTGACCGGCCGCTACCTCGACGGCGTGCCGCAGGACTCGCGGGCCGCGCGGGGGACGTCCTTGGACGCGGCATGGCTCACGGACGACATGCGGGACCGGCTGCGCGCCCTGAACGACATCGCGGCCCGGCGCGGCCAGACGCTCGCCCAGATGGCGCTGGCCTGGGCCCTGCGTGACGAGCGGGTGACGTCCCTGGTGATCGGCGCCTCGCGGGTCGAGCAGCTGGAGCAGAACGTCGCCGCACTGGAGAACCTCGCCTTCAGCAACGAGGAGCTGGCCGAGATCGACAAGTACGCCACCGAGGGCGGCGTGGACCTGTGGCGGGACGCCCGGCTGGGAAACCTCGGATAACCACACCTGTGACCTACATCACAGACATAAGGGAAAAGTAGGACATAATAGAAGCCATCCGGACAGCGTTGTCATCCCTGCCTCGCGACACCCCGCGATTCCAAGGAGCCGCTCACCGCATGGCACACGGAGCTCACCACACCCCCCTCCTGCCTCCCCACCCCGACGTGGACCTCGCCCGCGACTGCGCGCAGTGCCTCGGCTGGGGAACTGTCGTCACCCGCGACGGGGCGCACGAACTGTGCCGCACCTGCCAGCCCGACCCGGGCGACAGCGAGGGCGGCCTCGACTTCACCGGCTAGTCATCCCCCTGCCCAACCGACACCCTTCGCACGTGGTCCTGCTGCTGCTCATGCTGGGCCTCGAATACACCGCCAGCGATCTCGTCTCCAACCTCAGGACGCAGTATCCGGCCGGCCTCGTGGACGCCGCTCTCAACGCCCTGCCCGGCGCGGCCATGGCCCTGCTGCTCGGCCGAGGTCCGATCGCCGCCGTCGTCCTCGCCGGCATCACGTGGATCTCCTCGTCCGGGGTCATCGCCAAGGTCCTCGGCGACCTGGGCCGGATCGGCAACCGGGAGACCCCGGTGATCCTCAGCATCCTCGTGCTTGAGGACCTGCCGATGGCGGTCTACCTGCCGGTGGTCACCGCGCTGCTGGCCGGCACGGGACTGGCCGCAGGCAGCGTCACGCTCGCCGTCGCCCTCGGCGTCGCGGGCCTGGTCCTGCTGCTGGCGGTGCGCTACGGCCGGCACGTCTCCCGCTTCGTCTCCAGCGACGACCCCGAGAAGCTGCTGCTGGTCGTGCTCGGGCTGACGCTGCTGGTGGCGGGCGTCGCCCAGCAGTTGCAGGTCTCGAAAGCAGTGGGCGCGTTCCTGGTCGGCATCGCGCTGTCCGGGGAGGTCGCCGAAGGCGCCCACAACCTGCTCGCCCCGCTGCGGGACCTGTCCGCCGCGGTCTTCTTCGTCTTCTTCGGCCTGCACACCGACCCGGCCAGCATCCCGCCGGTGCTGCTGCCCGCGCTCGCCCTGGCGGTCGTCACCACGCTCACCAAGATCGCGACGGGATACTGGGCGGCGCGCCGGGCCGGGATCTCGGCCAGGGGCCGGTGGCGGGCCGGCGGCACCCGGCCCGGGGCGAGTTCTCCATCGTCATCGCCGGTCTTGCCGTCACCGCGGGCATCGACTCCGACCTCGGTCCGCTGGCCACGGCGTACGTCCTCATCCTGGTGGTCCTCGGCCGCTGACCGCCCGCTGGACCGAGCCGGTCGCCCTGCGGCTCAGCGGCCTGCGGGGCCGCCGTGCCGCACCGGCCGGCGGACCGTTCGAGGACGGGGCGCCCTGGGAGGACACCGAGCCCCTGCTGCGGGACCAGGACTCGGTGGGGCGGCCCTGACAGGCCCCCCACAACCGGACTCGCTGCCTCCTCGGCCGTGAGCCATCTGTTGCCCGCACAGGTGTTACCTGTGGGTAATCCCAGATGGTTTGATGTGCGGCGCCACTCAACCCCCTTCACCCACAGGGAGATCCAGTGACGCTCTTCGCACCCCGCCGTGCCCTCGGGGCGGCCGTGCTCGCCCTCGCCCTCCCCGCGGCGGCACTCGCCGGTTCGGCACCGGCGCAGGCAGCCGGACCGGCACCGGCGCTGAAGGTCCTGACGTACAACGTCTTCCTCATGAGCAAGAACCTGTACCCGAACTGGGGCCAGGACCACCGGGCCGCCGAGATCCCGAAGACGTCCTTCTTCCACGGCAACGACGTGGTCGTCCTCCAGGAGGCCTTCGACAACTCCTCGTCCGACGCGCTGAAGAGCGCCGCCGCGGCGGAATACCCGTACCAGACGCCGGTGGTGGGCCGCAGCAAGAGCGGCTGGGACGCGACCGGTGGGGCGTACTCGGCGACCACGCCCGAGGACGGCGGGGTCACCGTGCTGAGCAAGTGGCCGATCCTGCACAAGGAGCAGTACGTCTACAAGGACGCGTGCGGCGCGGACTGGTGGTCCAACAAGGGCTTCGCGTACGTCGTCCTGAACGTCAACGGCACCAAGGTGCACGTGGTCGGCACGCACGCACAGTCCACGGACCCCGGGTGCGACGCGGGCGAGGCGGCGGCGATGCGCAGCCGGCAGTTCAAGGCCGTCGACGCCTTCCTGGACGCCAAGAACATCCCCGCAGACGAGGAGGTGCTGCTCGCGGGCGACCTCAACGTCGACTCACGCAGCAGCGAGTACGCGTCGATGCTCGCCGACGCCGGTATGGCCGGCGCGGACGCGCGCACCGGGCACCCGTACTCCTTCGACACGCAGGAGAACTCCATCGCCCGCTACCGCTACCCGGACGACCCGCGCGAGGACCTCGACTACGTCCTCCACCGTGCCGGTCACGCCCGCCCGGCGGGGTGGCACAACGAGGTCGTCAAGGAGCAGTCGGCGCCCTGGACGGTCACGAGCTGGGGCACGTCGTACACCTACACGAACCTCTCGGACCACTACCCCTTGCGGGCGTACGCGGGATAAGAGCCCTTCGGGGTGTCGTCGCCGGCGGGCTCGTGGCTTCCGCGCAGGGCAGAGGCGAGGGCCGAGACCAGGGCCATGCCGGCGGCGACGGCGAAGACGATGGTCAGGCCCTGGTGGAACGGGCCGGAGACCAACTGCGGGAAGAACGTGTGACCGGTCAGGGTGGCGCGCTGGGCCGCGGTGAGGTGGTCCGGCCCGCCGCCGGAGCCCAGCAGGTGGCCGATGGGGTTGTCGCCCAGGAAGGTCGCGAAGAGGGTGCTGACCGGGGGCAGCGAGGCCACCTCGTGGGCGGTGCCGGCGGGCACCCCGTGGGCCTGGAGTCCGCTGCTGAGCGTCGCCGGCAGCGAGGAGGCCAGCCCGGAGACCATCAGCGAGAAGAAGACACCGATGGACAGCGCCGTGCCCGAGTTCTGGAAGGTGGAGCGCATCCCGGAGGCCACCCCGCGGTGGCGGGCCGGAACGCTGCCCATGACGGACGAGGTGTTCGGCGCGGAGAACATGCCCTGGCCCAGACCGTTGAGGAACAGCAGTGCGGCGAAGAGGCCGTAGTCGAAGTTCACGGGCAGCGCCAGCAGGCCGAGGAAGGAGGCCGCGACGACGATGAGACCGGCCGTGGAGAACAGGCGGGCGCCGAACCGGTCGGAGAGGTAGCCGGAGACCGGACCGGCGATCAGGAAGCCGAGGGTCAGCGGCAGCATGAAGATGCCGGCCCACAGGGGGGTGTCCTCGAAGTCGTAGCCGTGCAGCGGCAGCCAGATGCCCTGCAGCCAGATGATGAGCATGAACTGGAGCCCGCCGCGGGCGATCGCGGTCAGCAGGGCGGCCAGGTTGCCCGCGGCGAAGGCCCGCACCCGGAACAGGGACAACTGGAACATCGGCTCGGCGACCCGTGTCTCCACCACGCAGAACACCAGCAGCAGGAGGACGCCGCCGATCAGGCCTGCGAGCACCCAGGGGTTCGTCCATCCGGTGGGGTGTCCGCCGTAGGGCTGGATGCCGTACGTGATGCCGGCGAGCAGGATCCCGGCGCCGGTGGCGAAGGTGATGTTGCCGAGCCAGTCGATGCGGCCGCGCCCGCCGGCCGCGGTCTCGCGCAGGCTCAGATACGACCAGACGGTGCCGGTGACGCTGACCGGGACGCTCACCCAGAACACCGCCCGCCAGTCGACCGCGGCGAGCAGACCGCCGGCGAGCAGGCCGAGGAACTGTCCGGCGAGCGCGGTGATCTGGTTGATGCCGAGGGCCATACCGCGCTGCCGGGCCGGGAAGGCGTCGGTGAGGATGGCGGCCGAGTTGGCGGTGAGCATGGAGCCGCCGAATGCCTGCACGATCCGCCACAGGATCAGCCACAGGGCGCCCGCGCCGGCCCGGAACGGGTCGAGGGACAGCGCGACGGAGGCGCAGGCGAAGACCAGGAAGCCGAGGTTGTAGATGCGGACCCGGCCGAACAGGTCGCCGAGCCGGCCGAGGACGACGACCAGCACGGCCGAGACCAGCAGATAGCCGAGGATCATCCACAGCAGATAGCCGATGTTGCCCGCGGCGAGCGGATCGAGGCCGATCCCGCGGAAGATCGCCGGCAGGGAGATGATCACGATGGAGGCGTCCATCGTGGCGATCAGGACGCCGAGGGTGGTGTTGGAGAGGGCGACCCACTTGTAGCCGGGACCGGGTGGTGTGTCCCTCAGGCGGGCGGAGCGGGCGAGCAGTCGGCCGCGCAGGCCGGTGGCGGGCCCGTCCGAGGGAGTGCCGGCGGGCCGCTGCGGGCCGGGGGTCTGCCCGCTCACAGCCGTTCCGCCAGTCGGTCCAGGAGGGGCAGCGCGGCCCGGAGTGCCGCGCGCTCCTGCGGGGTGAACTCGTCCAGGGCGTGGGCGAGCCGGCCGACGGACTCGGACCGGCGTTCCTCCACCACGGTCCGGCCGGTGCCGGTGATCGACACGATGGCCCGCCGGCCGTCGGCGGCGTCGGCGGTACGGCTGACGAGGCCGCGCTGTTCGAGCGCGGCGAGCGTGGTGGCCATCGCCTGGGGCCGGACGCGCTCCTGCTCGGCGAGCGAGCCGGGCGAGTCAGGTCCTGCGGCGGCCAGCCGGGCCAGTACCGAGACGCCGGAGAGGGTCACGTCCCCCACCGCGTGTGCCTGGCGCAGCCGTCGCACGATCCGGCCCATGGCCAGCCGCAGCGCGGCGGCCAGTGCCGCCGTCTCCTGCGGTCCGCCCGGGGAGGGGGTGCCGTCCACGGTCCTGTCCTCCACATCCATGATTACTAACAATAGGTTTATCAGTCTGGACTGCTCAACCAAGACTCAGTAATCAGGCAGGTCGCGGCGCGGGGGTCCGGCGGACCAGGGCGGGTCGCCGGCGTCCGGGGCAGGACGGGGAGGCGGGGCCTCGGCCGCGGTGAGGTGCTCCAGGACCTCCGCCAGTTCCTGGCAGGCCTGTTCGACGGAGCGCCGGGTGTTGCGCTGCTCGGTGATGACGGCCGACAGCAGCAGCGCGGTCAGAGCCATCGCGCCATTGAAGGCCTGGAGCTTCGTCATGACCTCGACCCGGCTCAGCCCCGCGAAGGCCCCGACCGCGTCCGTCGCGGCGACGGTGGCCAGCACGGACGTGAGCAGCGCGCAGAGCATGCTGCCCACGAGCTGGAAGCGCAGGGCGGCCAGGATGATGAGCGGATAGACGAGGAAGAGCAGGCTGATCGAGCTGTAGGCGGCCAGCGGCACGATGGCGCAGGCCAGGACGGTCAGCGCGGTGGCCTCCTTCCAGCGCTTCACGGGCGGCGGCCAGCGAGCCCTGTGCAGCATCAGCAGCAACGGGGTGACGATGAGGACACCCATCGCGTCGCCCACCCACCAGGCCAGCCATACGGCCCAGAAGCTGTGCGCGGGCAGCTTGTCCGTGAGCAGCAGGAGGCCGACGCCGACGGTCGAGCTGATCAGCATGGCGGTCAGCGCGCCCAGGAACACCAGGGCTAGGCCGTCGCGTAACCGGCTGAGGTCGGTGCGGAACCGGGCCCGGTGCAGCAGCAGCACCGCGCACACGGGCGCGAGGGTGTTGCCGAGCAGGAAGCCGAGCACATCGAGGCGGGGGGCGGAGAGGTACAGGATGGAGAGGAACGACCCGAGCGTGATGCCGGGCCAGCAGCCCAGCCCGAAGATCAGCAGGGCGGCGACGGCGACGCCGGTGGGCGGCCAGATGGGGGTGACCACGGAGCCCTCGACGACGAGGCGGCGCAGGAGCCCGAGCCGCGCCACACCGTAGTACACGGCGGCGACGGCCAGCACCTGGACGGCGTAGCCGCCCGGCCTGCGCAGATCCTCGAAACCCATCACAGGGCAATCTCACACCGATGGCCCGCCGTCGGCGAGGCGAGAGGCACCCGGTCCCGCTCTATGGCTGAACGCGCAGCGATTCCCGCGGCCGGACCGGCCCTAGGGCTGCAGGACCGGCCCGTCGAGGCCCACCACGAGGACGGCGGCGTCGTCCTCGTGCCCCACGCTCTCCGCGCCCTTGATCACGGCTGCGGCCAGAGCGTGCGCCTCCAGACCGGCGACGGCCGCGATGCCCGCGAGCCGCACCACCTGGTCGAGTCCGTCCTCGATGCACAGGGACGGGCCCTCCACCACCCCGTCGGTGAGCAGGACGAACACTCCGCCCGTGGTGAGCCGGTGCCGGGTCACCGGGTACTCCGTCCCCGGTTCGATCCCGAGCGGCGGCCCTCCCTCGTCGTCCACGACGCCGGACTTCCCGTCCGCCGTGGCCCAGACGAAGGGGATGTGTCCGGCCCGCGCGCTCTCCAGCACGCCCGTGGCCGGGTCCAGTCGCATGAAGATGCAGGTGGCGAACAGCTCGCTGCCCAGCGAGAGCACCAGCTCGTTGGTCCTGCAGAGGAGTTCGCCCGGCTCGCTGGTGACGGAGGCGAGGGCACGCAGTCCGACCCGGACCTGGCCCATGAAGGCGGCCGCCTCGATGTTGTGACCCTGTACGTCGCCGATGGACAGCCCGATACGGCCGTCGGGCATGGCGAAGGCGTCGTACCAGTCGCCGCCCACGTTCAGGCCGAAGCAGGCGGGTGCGTACCGCACCGCGAGGTGCAGGCCGGCTGCCGACGGCAGGTCCCGGGGCAGCATGCCGCGCTGCAGCGCGATGGCCAGCTCGACCTGGCTGCGCTGCAGCTCCGCGCGCTCCCGTGCCTGGGCGGTGAGCGAACCGAGTCTGGCCAGCAGCTCGTCGCCGTCGTCCGTGGAGCGCTTGCGGGGCATCGATCACTTCCGGCTGGGCGGTGGCCCGTCAGGGCAAACGCCTAGATTTTACCGTTATAGGAGAATCATGCCCCAGGGGGCGTGCCCGCATCGGGCCTGCCCCCTCTTCACGGCCTTGGCACGGCTGCCCGTACGGCCAGACCTCGGACGCCGAGGACGGCCGCCCACACCAGGAGGGGGAACGCCGCGACCCGTTCCATGCCGCCCATGCCGAGCCCGAGGTAGTGGTGGGAGAGGAAGAGCACGACCGCGGCAAGGGCCACGGCGCCCAGCAGCGCGCTCCCCCACCGCAGGGAACCCGGCACCTCCAGACCCGCTCCCGCCAGCAGCAGGCCGAGGTTGCCCGTCCCCATGATCAGCAGGGCGCCCAGGACGTGCTGGTTCTCGCTCACGTCCGCGGGCGCGAGCCCGGCCAGGACGTACCCCGTCCCGGCACCGGCCAGCAGCAGCCGGGACACGACCGCGGTCGCACCGCGCCGCCACAGGCCCCCGGTCAGTGCGACACCGGCGACGAAGAGCACCCCGAGGACGACGAACGAGGCGTCCATCAGGGTGTGCTGGGGCGAGCAGACGAAGCGCGGCTCGGGATCCGGCTGCCAGGCGCAGTGCGCGTTGCCCAGATCGCTGATGTTGTTCCGCGCCCAGCTGTACGGTCTCGCCCACGCCGACTGGACGATGCCGTGGAACACGAAGAACTGCATCACGCCCGCGACCCACGCCGCACACCCCCACCGATACCGCACCTTGTCCGCCCCTCCTCGGCCTGCCCCGCTCGGAGCTGGTGCCCACAGCCGATCACGCGGCAGGGCACCGGAACACTGCGGCAGGCCCCCGGAAAGCAGGTGAGGCTGTCCCCACGGGGCGGCTCACAGCGGGGAGTGCGCCACCACCATCACGTAGGCGCCGTACAGCAGGGACACGACGGCCAGGGCGCCGCCGACGAGCAGGGCCTGGGCCGGTCGCGCCCGCCAGGTGCGGGCGAAGGCGCGTGCCGGCGGGATCAGCAGGGGGAAGACCGGCAGCAGGAAGCGCGGCTTGGACGAGAACGAGCCGGAGCCGCCCACCACGAGCAGCACCATCACCCCTGCGAAGACCACCAGGACCAACGGGGCGCGGTCGAGACAGAGCAGCCCGAAGAGGACGACGCCTACGGCGACGATCACCAGGGCCGCCGGGTAGACGAAGCCTCCGCCGTGCAGGAACAGCGCTCTGAGGAAGCGCAGGGCCCCGGCGCCGAAGTCGAAGCGCGAGTCCCAGGCGCTCTGGATCCGGAAGTAGCCCCCGAGCAGGTCCCCGGTCCGCTCCCCCACCCAGAGCACATAGGCGAGCCAGCCCAGCGGCGCGAGGAGTGCGCCGGCCCACAGGGTCGCTGGTGCCCGGCCGCGCTGCCGCAGTACCTCCTGCACGGCGGCGAGGCCGACAGCCGCCGCGACCGCGAATCCGGTCGGCCGGCACAGGCCCGCCAGCGCGGCCAGCGCACCCGCCCACAGCCAGCGGCCCCGGAGCACGCAGTACAGGGACCAGACGGCGAGCGCGGCGAAGAGGGACTCGGTGTAGGCGATGGTCAGTTCGACGGCATGTGGCAGTACGGCCCACAGGCCGACCAGTGCGGTGGCGACGGCACGCCCGTACAGGTGGTGGCCGAGGACGTAGATGCCGTACGCGGCCGTGCCCGCGGCCGCCCAGGCGATCAGCAGCGCGGCCGTGCCCGGGGTGAGCGGGAGGATCGCGGTCACGGCCCGGATGAGTCCCGGATAGAGCGGGAAGAACGCCCAGTCGGCCTGCACGCCGCCGCTCTGGGTGATCCAGATGAGGTGTCCGTAGCCGTGCGTGGCGATGTGCAGGTACCAGCGGGAGTCCCAGGAGTGGGCCAGGCTCCTGACCAGCGGGTGTCCATTGAGGTGGTTGGCGACGATCACCGCGGCGACCCCGGCCAGCCGGACCGCCGCGAACACCGTGAGGGCCCGCAGGGCGCCTTCGGGGATCCGGTATCGCACGACCCGCGGCAGCGCGGGGCGGAGGGGAAGGGACGGGGCGGCCGGCTCGGGCCGGGGTACGCAGGACGTGCTCACTCTCCGACCTTGATCACGCCGGTCCTGGTGTGCAAACCACGACCCGGCTTTCTTACGGTGTTCC
Organism: Streptomyces sp. NPDC005728; assembly: GCF_040630895.1. Classification (NCBI taxonomy): domain Bacteria; kingdom Bacillati; phylum Actinomycetota; class Actinomycetes; order Kitasatosporales; family Streptomycetaceae; genus Streptomyces; species Streptomyces sp. NPDC005728. The sequence continues at coordinate 1,594 of NZ_JBEXYL010000014.1, read as the reverse complement.
ACCCTGATTCAGGAACAACGGCCGACCAACGGCAGACCCCCATCAAGATCAGAACAGGGTGCGGTTAGCATATGAGCGCTGCCTAGCTCGAAAGATGGACCTGTGACTGTCAACGACGACCCGTTCACCAACTGGAAGAACCGCGAGGAGATCGCGGAGTCGATGATCCCGATCATCGGGAAGCTGCACCGCGAGCGGGACGTGACCGTCCTGCTGCACAGCCGCTCCTTGGTGAACAAGTCGGTGGTCAGCATCCTCAAGACGCACCGCTTCGCCCGGCAGATCGCCGGCGAGGAGCTGTCGGTCACCGAGACGATGCCGTTCCTCCAGGCGCTGACCGCCCTCGACCTCGGGCCTTCCCAGATCGACCTGGGCATGCTCGCCGCCACCTACAAGGCCGACGACCGCGGTCTGAGCGTGGCCGACTTCACCGCCGAGGCCGTCGCCGGCGCCACGGGCGCCAACAAGATCGACCGCCGCGAGCCGCGCGACGTCGTCCTCTACGGCTTCGGCCGCATCGGCCGGCTCGTCGCCCGCCTCCTGATCGAGAAGGCCGGCTCCGGCAACGGCCTGCGGCTGCGCGCCATCGTCGTCCGGGGCGGCGGCGAGCAGGACATCGTCAAGCGCGCCTCGCTGCTGCGCCGGGACTCCATCCACGGTCAGTTCCACGGCACGATCACCGTGGACGAGGACAGCAGCACGATCGTGGCCAACGGCAACGCGATCAAGGTGATCTACGCCGACGACCCGTCGTCCGTGGACTACACCGAGTACGGCATCCGGGATGCCATCCTCATCGACAACACCGGCAAGTGGCGTGACCGCGAGGGGCTGTCCAAGCACCTGCGCCCGGGCATCGAGAAGGTCGTCCTGACCGCGCCCGGCAAGGGCGACGTCCCGAACATCGTTCACGGCGTCAACCACGACACGATCAAGCCGGACGAGCAGATCCTGTCCTGCGCCTCCTGCACCACCAACGCGATCGTCCCGCCGCTCAAGGCGATGGACGACGAGTACGGTGTGCTGCGCGGCCACGTGGAGACCGTCCACTCGTTCACCAACGACCAGAACCTGCTGGACAACTACCACAAGTCCGAGCGCCGCGGCCGCTCCGCGCCGCTCAACATGGTGATCACCGAGACCGGTGCCGCCTCCGCCGTCGCGAAGGCGCTGCCCGACCTCAAGGCGAAGATCACCGGCAGCTCGATCCGCGTCCCGGTGCCGGACGTCTCGATCGCGATCCTCAACCTCCAGCTGGCCCGCGAGACCACCCGCGAGGACGTCCACGACTACCTGCGGAACGTGTCGCTGACCTCGCCGCTCAAGCGCCAGATCGACTTCACCACGGCGCCGGACGCGGTCTCCAGCGACTTCATCGGCTCGCGCCACGCCTCGATCGTGGACGCCGGTGCCCTCAAGGTGGAGGGGGACAACGCGATCCTCTACCTCTGGTACGACAACGAGTTCGGCTACTCCTGCCAGGTCGTCCGGGTCGTCCAGCATGTCTCGGGCGTCGAGTACCCGACGTACCCGTCGACGGCGGTCTGACGCCGGGGACCTGTGTGACACATGCGGCCGCCGACCGGGGTTCCGG